>RFFY01000429.1 GCA_003697065.1 Actinomyces sp.
CCCGCCACCACGGTGTCGGGGTCGGGGTCGGGTACCTCGTCGAGGAGGGCGGCGGCGGCCACGACGAAGCCGGGGGTGCAGAACCCGCACTGCACCGCCCCGTGGGCGACGAAGGCCTCCTGCACGGGGTGCAGACGCTCCCCGTCGGCGAGCCCGGCGGCGGTGACGAGGGTGGCGCCGTCGGCGCGGGGGGCGGGCACCAGGCACGCCAGGACGGCCGCGCCGTCGCACACCACGGTGCAGGCGCCGCACTCACCCTCGGCGCACCCCTCCTTGGGGGCGTCGATGCGGGCGTCGTCGCGGAGCCAGTCGAGCAGGGTGTCGCCCCGCCAGGGGGCGGTGACGCGCCGCCCGTCGACGGTGGCGCTGAGGTCGTCGCCCCGTCTGACCTCGCGGCCGCAAGCCCCGACGGGACCAGCGGCAGGGTCAGCGCCAGGGTCAGCGGCGGCATCACCGCCGGCCGACGCCTGGTCCGCCGAGTCCGCGGGGTCGCCGCTCACCAGGCACGGGGGCGCAGGGAGCGGGGGACGCTCGTCGGGAGCGGCGAGCAGGTCGAGGGCCCGGCGGGTCATGACGGCGACGAGGTGGCGCCGGTAGGCGGCATCGGCGCGCAGGTCGTCGATGGGGGCGGCCGCTTCGACGGCAGCGGCCACCGCGGTCTCGATGGCCGCCTCGTCCGGGCGTCGACCCACGAGGCCCGCCACGGCGGGGACGGTGATGACGGTGGGGGCGACGGCACCGAGGGCCAGGCGGGCGTCGCTCACGCGTCCGGCGGGATCGACGGCCAGCAGGGCCGCCAGGTGCACGACCGAGATGGCCTGGGCGCGACGCAGTCCGGCCTTGACGAAGACCGCCCGCTCGTCGGACGCCAGGGCCGGCACCCGGAGGCCGACGACCATCTCGTCGGAAGCGAGGTCGGTGGTGCGGAAACCGGTGACGAAGCGTTCGAGGGGCACGCGACGGATCCCCCGCCGCGAGGCGATCTCGCACTCGGCGCCGAGCACCAGAAGGGGAGACAGGGTGTCGTTGGCGGGACTGGCGGTCACCACGTTGCCCACCACGGTGGCCCGGTTGCGCAGGGCGGGTGAGCCGACCTCGGCGCAGGCCTCGACGAGGGGCCGCAGGTGACGACGGCACACCGGCGAGGTGATCACCTGGTTGTGGGTGACGAGGGCCCCGATCCGCACGACCGGCCGCGTCACGTCCCCCTTCGTCCCGCCGCCCCCCTCGGCTGGGTCCTCGGGCCCGTTCTCGGCCCCGTCCTCGAGGACGATCTCGTCGAGCCCGGGGATCCGTCGCGGATCGACCAGGGTGTCGAGGCCGCGGCGCTGCCCCCGGTCGAGCTCGACCAGCAGGTCGGTGCCGCCGGCCACGATGCGGGCCGCCGGGCCCCGCTCGGCCAGCACGGCGAGGGCCTCGTCGAGGGTGGTCGGCGCCACGAGCCGGGCGACACGGGTGGGCGGCCGCTGGACCTCGTGGAGTTGGCTCACCTCGTGTCCTCCCGATCCGACGGCCAATCCGACGGCCAATCCGACGGCGGCTCCGACGTGATGCCGGCAGCGGGCTGGTGTCGCCGGCGTCGCCCGGCGACGGGCGCGGGGCGACAGGCCCGCACCGGAGCGCGACACTGTACCCGTGTCCGCACCGGTCATCGGGGTCAATCACGCCGTGCTGTGGGTC
>RFFY01000430.1 GCA_003697065.1 Actinomyces sp.
CGGCCAGGCGGTCGAGGAGGACGGCGAAGGAGGCCACGGCGTCGAAGCACGGCATGAACTCGGGGACGATGAGACGACCCTCGGTGTCGGCGGCGAGCACGACGAAGGGTTCGGCGGACGCGGCCATGATGGCCGCTGACGAGGTGGGCGTGAGCACGAGCTCGCCGCCCCTGTCGCGCACCATGTCGTCGAGGTGGCGGGTGAACGACACCGGCGCCACGACCCGGGCTCCCTCGAGGTCGTCGTGGAGGGCGACGAAGGCGAGCACCAGGCGGGCGTCGGACACCACCCGGCCCCGGTCGTCGATCACCGTCAGCTGCTCACCGCCGGGGCTGAACACCGCCCCAACCTGGGCGGCCGAGGCCCGGACCAGGTCGGACACGGCCGCCGCGTGCTCGTCGCGCGAGAAGCGGGTGGCCCCCGGCGTGGAGACGTAGGGGTTGATGGCGAGCACGTCGGCCCCGAGCTTGCCGAGGAGGTTGGGCATGGCGAACGAGACCGCCCCGAAGCCGTAGTCGGCGACGATCTTGAACCCGGTGGCGCGGATGCTGGCCACGTCGATGCGGCCCTCGATGGCGGTGGCGTAGTGCTCGAGTGCCCGGGGGGCGTAGTCGATGTCGCCGATCTCGCCGGGGAACACCCGTCGGTAGTCCTCGCGCTGGAAGACCCGCTCGATCTTGCGGCGCCCCGGCTCGGCCAGGTCCCGTCCCTCGATGTCGATGAAGTGGATGACCACCGACTGGGGGTCGTCCTCGTCGAGGCGGATGGTGATCCCGCCGGCGATGGCGGGGCGGCGGGTGATGAAGCGGGTGAGGGGCAGGGAGGCCGCCTCGAGGTCCTGGACCGACACCCCGCCGGCGTTGAGCCCGGCGTGCACGGCCCGCTTCAGCATGCGGGCCGAACGGCTCGAGTCGCGGCTGGTGACGACGATGTCGCCCGGCTTGAGGGTCGAGGCGTAGGCCATGGCGAGACGGGTGGCGAGCTCGGGGGTGATGTCGACGTTGGCGAGCCCGGCCACGCCCTCCCGGCCGAAGAGGCTGCGGGCCCCCCGGCTCTCCCACACGATCGAGGAGTTGACGACGGCTCCGGCCTCGATGGTCTTGAAGGGGTAGATCTTCACCCCGTCGGCGAGGACGGCGTCGTCACCGACGAACACCTCGTCGCCGATCACGACCCCCTGTTCGGCCCGCACCCCGCGGCGCAGATCGCAAGCCCGGCCGACGACGGTGCCGCGCAGGCGGACGGCTTCGGCCAGGTAGGCGTTGTCGTGCACGACGACCCGTTCCAGGTCGGCCTCGGAGCGCACCCGGACGTTCGCCCCCAGCACGCAGTAGGGCCCGAGACGGACCCCGGCCTCGATGCGGCAGTTGTCGCCGATGACGGCGGGGCCCTCGACCACGGCCTCGGGGTGGACGAAGGCGTTCTCGCCGATGAAGACGCGCTCGCCCACCTCGAAGCCGGGGATGGTGACCCGGACCCGCCGGTCGAGGATGTCGGTGTGGGCGGTCACGTAGGAATCGAGGGTGCCGACATCGGCCCAGTAGCCGTCGGCGACGGCCCCCTGGAGGCGCCGACCCGCCGCCAGCAGGGAGGGGAAGACCTCCGAGGAGAAATCGACCGGGCGTCCCTCGGGGATGTGGTCGAAGACCTCGGGCTCGAGCACGAAGATGCCCGTGTTGATCGTGTCGGAGAAGACCTGACCCCAGCCCGGTTTCTCGAGGAAGCGCTCCACCGAGCCGTCCTCGCGGGTGATGACGATGCCGAACTCGAGGGGGTTGTCGACCCGCACCAGGCCGATGGTGCCGACGGCGCCCGTGGACCGGTGCTCGGCCACGATCTTCGACAGGTCGATGTCGGTGAGGACGTCGCCACTGATGACGAGGAAGGTGTCGTCGAGCTCGTCGCGGGCGTTGCGCACCGAGCCCGCCGTCCCCAGCGGGGTCTCCTCGGTGGCGTAGACCATACGCACCCCGAACTCGGAGCCGTCGCCGAACCAGTTGCGGATGACGTTGGCCATGAAGGCGACGGTGACGACGATGTCGTCGAAGCCGTGCTCGCGTAGCAGCTCGACGATGTGCTCCATCATCGGGCGGTTGACGAGGGGCATCATCGGCTTGGGGTAGTTGGAGGTCAGGGGCCGGAGTCGGGTGCCCTCCCCTCCCGCCATGATCACGGCCTTCACGGAACCCGACCCCTTTCCTCGCTGGCGACCCGCAACCTACCCGTCCGCCCCGCCGCGGGCGCCGCTTCGCGCCCCCCGTCCCTCCCGCAGGGCCTCGCGGGCCTGCGGGACGTACTCGGCGGCCGACAGGTAGCTGTAGACGAGACCGGGCACGGCGCACACCCAGCCCAGGAGCCGCAGGACCTCGTGGCCGGCCACGTCGGATGCCCCGCCCAGCAGGAGGGGGAAGGCGAACAGGAGGGCGAAGGTCGCCGTCTTGCCCCACCAGGTGACGTCGATGCGTCGGGCCCCCAGGGCGCCGAGGACCAGGGCGGCGACGGCCACCAGCCCCTCGCGCACCAGGGTGGCCACCGCCAGCCACACGGGGACGGCGCCGTCGACGAGCACGGCGACGACGGCGACGATGAGCACCACCCGGTCGGCGACGGGATCGAGGATCTTGCCCAGCTCGCTGACCTGCCCGAAGCGGCGGGCGAACCACCCGTCGACCCAGTCGGTGGCGCCCACGGCGCCGAGCAGGAGGGCGGCGCCGAAGCGGTCGCCGACGCCGAACAGGAGCCACACGAACACCGGGACACACGCCAGGCGCACGAGCGACACCAGGTTGGGCACGGTCAGGATGCGGTCGGTGGTCACCGGGTCGCCCCCGTCGTCGCCCGGGTCGGCTCCGCCGGCCCGGCGGCCGGGGGCGGAGGCGGGATCGACCGTGCTCATGGGCGACACTCTACGATGCCGGTGTGAGCAGCATCTTCACCCGCATCATCGCCGGGGAGATCCCGGCCCGTTTCGTGTGGACCGACGAGTCGTGTGTGGCGTTCACCGACGTCCGCCCCCTGCACCGGGGCCACGTGCTGGTGGTGCCGCGTGTCGAGATCGACCACTGGATCGATCTCCCCGTCGACCTGGCCGCCCACCTCATGGAGGTCGCCCACGCCATCGGACGGGCCCAACAGGAGGCGTTCGCCCCGGCCCGGGTGGGCCTGATGATCGCCGGCTTCGAGGTGCCCCACACCCACATCCACGTGGTTCCCATCGACTCGATGGCGAACCTCGACTTCGCCCACGCCGACACCTCACCCGATCCCGCCGACCTCGACGC
>RFFY01000431.1 GCA_003697065.1 Actinomyces sp.
CTGGAGGCCGGCGGCCCCCAGCTCCAGGCGGGCCCGGTGGTCGGCGGCCAGGTGGCGCTCGACGAAGCGCCGCCGGCGCCGATGGCCCCAGGAGGCGGTCAGGCGCCCCCGCAGGACCGCCACCGCCACCTGGAGGGTGGTCGCCACGAGCAGGGCGACGCCCACCGCGCCGGCCAGGGCGATGACGGAGAACTCGCCACCGACGGGACCCAGGCGGAGGGTCGCCGTGTCCGATCCCGCCGAGGCGGCGGCGGCCAGACGGACCACACCGACCAGGGCGAGACCCTCGACGAAGGTCGCCGCCGTGCCCAGGGCGGCCACGACGACGATCCGCGGCGCCAGACGCGGGTCGTCCTCGACGGCCCCGGCGGGAAGCAGGGCGCGCGGTACGAGAGGCATCCGTCCCCTATCGGCCCCACCACGGCCGACTGGAGGGATGGAGGCGCCCGGCAGCGGGGTGCTCACGGGAGGCGTCGATCTGCCGACGGTGACCCCATGAGGGCGACGATGGCGTTGACGAGGGAGGAGTACCGGGCGCGGCTCGAGGATCGTGGCCGGCCCCAGCCCGACAAGATCGGTGTGCTGGAGGAGGCCTGCCGGGGACGGCGGGTGCTCGACCTGGGCTGCATCGACCACTCCTGGCGGACGGCGGTCGAACTCGGGGATCGCTGGCTGCACGCTCGCCTGGCCGCCGTCGCCGACGGGATCGTCGGCGTGGACATCCTGGCCGACGACGCCCGCGCTCTGTCCGAGCGGGGTTTCGACATCCGGGTCGGCGACGTCGAGGATCTGGATCTGGGGGAGACCTTCGACGTGGTCGTTGCCGGCGACCTGATCGAGCACCTGGGGCGCCCCCTCGAGTTCCTCCACTCGATCGCCCGCCACTGCCACGGAGGCAGCCGGGTGTACGTGTCGACACCCAACCCGTTCAACCTCGAGCAGGTCCTGCACATCGTGGCCGGTGACGGCCCGCGGGTGAACCCCCAGCACGTGACCTGGTTCGACCCCGAGGTCCTGTGGCAGCTCGTCGAGCGCTCCCCCCTGGTCGTCACCGACGCCTGGTGGGTCGACACCCGCTTCCACTTCCCCCTGCGGGGCCGGGTGCGCCGCCGCCTGGCGGGTGCGGTCGTGGCCCTGGCCCAACGGCGCTGGCCCCGTCTACGCCGGGACCTGCTCGTCGAGCTGGCCCCGGCGCCGGGCGGTGAGGCGGCGCCGCGCCAGACCCCAGCGGAGCCGCTGGAGGCGCCACTCGGCGCTTAGCACCCGGCGCCAGCCCACGAGACGGCGGTGACGGCGCAGGACGTGCGCCAGGGCACGCCGGCGGCGCAGGGCATCGAGGGTGGCGAGCATCGAGACCTCGTGACGCCGGTAGTTCAGGAGGGGCTCGTCGACGAGCACGCCACCCCAGCCGTGCTCGGCCAGGGTGAGGTAGAAGTCCCAGTCCTCGTAAGCGAGACGGTTGGCCTCGTCGTAGGGGTGTTCCAGCACCAGGTGGCGCCGGATGAGGGCGGTGGCGGCGATCTCGTTGCGGTCGAGGAGCCGGTCGAGGTCGAAGGGGTCGAGATCGGTCACCCGCTCGCCGGTGCCCCGGTGGTGGACCTGGGTGTAGGCGTAGCCGGCGGCCGGGTGGGCCCGCAGGGCGGAGAGGGTGGCCTCGACGAAGCGGGGATCGAGGGTGTCGTCGGCGTCGAGGAAGACGACGTAGTCGCCGCGGGCGAGGCGGGCGCCGGTGTTGCGGGCGGCCGACAGGCCCCGGTTGGGCTGGCGGTGGGAGCGGATACGCGAGCCGCGGGCGGCGATGACCTCGGGAGTGTGATCGGTGGAGCCGTCGTCGACCACGATCACCTCGACCCGGTCGGGCGAGCCGTCGACCGTCTGGGTCAGGGCACTGTCGATGGCGGCGTCGAGGGTGTGGGCGTAGTCGTGGGCGGGAATGACGACGCTCACCACCGGCGCGTGCTCCGGCACCTCCGGCGGGGCCGGCGTCCCGGGGTCCCCGCCGGGGCGGTCGTCGGGGCGGGGAGGTGGGGGAAGGGCGAGAGCGGCACCGAGCAGGAGGCGGCGCACCGGCGGGTCGTGGCGACGGGACTGGAGGCGCAGGCCCCGCCGGAGCTCCCGGTCGAGGCGGCGCCGGTCGAGCTGGCGCAGGGAGACCGAACCGACATGGGTGACGGCGAGATCCCAGTCGACGAGGCGGCGCAGTCCGGCTGCCGCCACCCGCCGGGAAAGATCCACGTCGTTGACGAGGATCGGCAGCTCGGGATCGAACAGCATGCCCCCGAGGGGGCCCTCGACCACGTCGCGGCGCACCGCGATCAGGGCGCCGGCCACCTGGTCGACCTCGCCCAGTCCGACGCGGGGGCGATCGAGGTGGCGGGCGGCGCGGGCGTGGCGCCGACCCCGGAGGCGGTGATCGACCCAGGCACCGGGGGCGGTGAGGGTGAACAGGGCCCGTGCCGGGGTGGGGAAGCGGCGGTGCAGGTGCTGGGGGCGCCCGTCGGGGCCGACGAGCAGACACGACGCCAGCCCCACGTCGGGTGACGAGACGAGGTCGCACAGGCGGGCGACGGCGCGGCGGGTCAGGTCGATGTCGGGATTGACCACGAGCACCACGTCACCGTCGGAGAGCTCGTAGGCCTGCTGGTTCGCCGCCGCGAAGCCCCGGTTGTCGGGGTTGGCCAGCACCCGGAGACGTGGTTCGGCCTGGGCCAGGTGGGCCAGGGCCTCGGCGGTGCCGTCGCCGCTGGCGTTGTCGACGACCACGACCTCGCCGTCGTGGGGTTCGACGGCGTCGAGGGCCGCCATCACCCGGGGCACGGTGACCGCCCGCGTCCGCCAGGTGACGATGAGGACGCTGGGCCGGGGCTCGGACACGGCGCCGGTCTAGCATCGCCGCATGGCGTCGTTGCGTACCGTCCGCACCGGACTCGACTTCGGGGAGGGTCCCCGTTGGCACGAGGGCCGGCTCTGGTACTCCGACTTCTACCGGCATGCCGTGTTCGCCCTCGACGACGCCGGGGTCGAGGAGCGGATCGTCGCTCTCGACGACCAACCCTCCGGACTCGGATGGTCACCCGACGGGGACCTCCTCGTCGTGGCGATGATCGGCCAGAAGGTCCTGCGCATCGAGGCGGGACGGCCCGTCGAACACGCCGACCTGTCGCCCCTCGCCGTCGGCAAGTGCAACGACATGGTGGTCGCCGCCGACGGCACGGCCTACGTCGGCTGCTTCGGCTTCGATCTCGAGGCCGGTGAGACGCCCCGCCCCACCCGTCTCCTGCGCGTCGACCCCGACGGCGCCGTGAGCGTGGCCGCCGACGAGATGTGGTTCCCCAACGGGGCGGTCATCACCCCCGACGACCGCACCCTGATCGTGGGGGAGACCTTCGGGGGACGCTTCACGGCCTTCACCATCGGCGACGACGGCACCCTGGCCGATCGCCGGGTGTGGGCCGAGGTTCCCGGTCACGCCCCCGATGGGTGCTGCCTCGACGCGGAGGGGGCCATCTGGTTCGCCGACCCGGTGACCGACGAGGTCGTCCGGGTCCGCGAGGGAGGCGAGATCGTCGATGTCGTCGCCACCTCCCAGTCGGCCGTCGCCTGCATGCTGGGCGGACCCGGGCGCCGCACCCTCTATGTCCTGTCGTCGCCGGGAACCCACCCCGACGACGTGGCCGGGCGGGCCGGGGGCCGGATCGAGGCGCTCGAGGTCGACGTCCCCGGTGCCGGTCGTCCCTGAGCGGGGGTGGTCGCGGCTCCTGCCCGGACGCCGTCGGGTCGTTTCGCGGGGAATGGGGGGTCGTCGCTAGCATCGGCGGCCAGCGACGACAGGAGCGAGCGTGGCCATCGACTTCACCTTCTCCCCCGAACTCGAGGAACTACGGGGGCGTGTCCGGAGCTTCATCGAGGAGGTGGTGAAACCCACCGAGGCCCGCATCGAGGCCGAGCGTCTCGACGAGACCGACCGGGGGGCCTACGTGGAGGCCCTGGTGGGCATGCGCAAGGAGGCCCGCGAGCGGGGCCTGTGGTTGCCCCACATGCCAGCCGAGTGGGGTGGGATGGGTCTGGGCCACGTCGAGATGGCCATGGTGCAGGCCGAGGCGGCGCGCTCACGCTACGGACCCTGGGTGATGAACTGCCAGGCCCCCGACGAGGGCAACATGCACACCCTGTTGCACTGGGCGACCGACGAGCAAAAGGAGAAGTACCTCCGCCCCCTCTGCGAGGGCACCGTCTGGTCGTGCTTCGCCATGACCGAACCCGAGGTGGCCGGCTCCGACCCGACCCTCATCCGCACCCGCGCCTACCAGGACGGCGAGGAGTGGGTCGTCAACGGCCACAAGTGGTTCATCTCCAACGCCCACCGGGCCAGCTTCGCCATCCTCATCGCCCGGACCGAGGACGACCCCGACCTTCCCCAGGCCGCCAACACCGCCTTCATCGTCGACATCCCCTCACCGGGATGGACCGAGGTACGCCAGATCGAGACGATGCATGGCGCCACCGGCCACAGCGAGATCCTCATCGAGGACCTGCGCCTCCACGAGTCCCAGATGCTCGGCGGGCGGGGCCAGGGTCATCTGCTGGGCCAGTACCGCCTGGGTCCGGCCCGCCTCGCCCACTGCATGCGCTGGATCGCCCAGGCCGAGACGGCGCTCGACATGATGGTCGACCGCTCCCTGGAGCGGTACTCCCACGGGAGCATCCTGGCCGAGAAGCAGGGCATCCAGTGGATGATCGCCGATTCGGCCATGGAGCTGTACCAGTGCAAGCTCATGGTCCTGCACGCCGCCTACAAGATCGACCGGGGTCTCGACTTCAAGAGCGAGGTGTCGATGGCCAAGCACTTCGTGGCCAACGCCCTCAACCGCATCATCGACCGCTCGATCCAGGTGCACGGCGCCCTCGGCTACTCCACCGACACCCCCCTCGCCCACATGTACCAGCACGCCCGCTGGGCCCGCTTCGCCGACGGCGCCGACGAGATCCACCAGATGCGTATCGCCCAGCGCACCATCGCCGCCTACAAGGACCACGGCACCACGCGAGCCGCCACCGGCGACCTCCCCATCTGAGATGGACGGACCCTTCGACCTGACGGGCCGGGTGGCCCTCGTCACCGGCGGGAGCCGGGGCCTGGGGCGTCGGATGGCCGAGGCCTTCGCCCGCCACGGGGCCGACGTGATGATCGCCTCCCGCAAGGGCGATGTCTGTGACCGGGTGGCCGCCGAGCTGGCCGCCGCCACCGGGCGTACCGTCGTGGGTCGGGCCTGCCACGTCGGGCACTGGGACGAACTCGAGGCCCTGGCCGATGC
>RFFY01000432.1 GCA_003697065.1 Actinomyces sp.
CCGCCGCCACCGCCCACGCCAGTGACAAGGCCCCCACCCCGGCCACGGCCACGGCCGCGCCCCGCCTCAGACCCGGCCCGGCCACCAGGGGTGCCAGGGGGGCGAGAACGGGCAGGGTGCGGTCGCCGGCGAGGACGGTGGGCCGGACCCGGTCGGCGACCAGGCGCAGGCGCTCGCGCCGCGCCGCCACCTCGCCGTGGTCGCCCTCGTCGCCGGCACCCCGCCCCCCGACGAGGGGGGACGGGAGCGACGACGGGACCGGGGAGGAGGCGGCCGTCAGGGACATGGCGTCAGTATCGAACATCTGTTCGTCATCGGCAACCCCGTCCCGGAATACCCGACGGGCCGGTGGGGTTGGTCACGCCATGCGCATCGAGCTCGACGAACGCGCCCGTGCCGTCATCGCCCGCCGGGGCGGGACGGCCGTCGTCGACCTCCTCGAACCCTACGGTTGAGGCAAGCGCCACGAGGTGTCGGTCGACACCCGCACCCAGGGTCGGCGCCTGGCCCGCTACCGCCGCCAGCGTCTCGGTGACGTCACCGTCCTCGTCGACCCCGACCTGGCCCGCCTGCCGGTGGAGATCCACCTCGTGGGTCGGGGTCTGGCCCGCCGCCGTCTCGGCATCACCCTGACCGGCTACGACGGTGCCGCCTGTCCCATCACCATCGGCTGACACCGGCCCACAAGCGGCGGTCCCGCCGGGACCCTGCGGTGGGCCGGCACCCCGCCACCGACCCCGTCGGAGCGGCCCGCGGCCCGCCGAGCGGCTACTCTCGGCTCACCGTCCGTCCGCAGAGGGGGTCCCCATGGCCGAGGTCGTCCTCGAGCACGTCACCAAGATCTACCCCAACGGCTTCCAGGCCGTGACCGACCTGAGCCTCGACATCGCCGACGGCGAGTTCCTCGTGCTCGTCGGCCCCTCGGGCTGCGGCAAGTCGACCGCCCTGCGCATGATCGCCGGCCTCGAGGAGATCAGCTCGGGCACCCTGCGCATCGGTGACCGGGTCGTCAACGACGTCCCGCCCAAGGACCGTGACATCGCCATGGTCTTCCAGAACTACGCCCTGTACCCCCACATGACGGTGTACGACAACATCGGTTTCGCCCTGAAGCTGGCCAAGACCCCCAAAGACGAGATCGACCGTCGGGTGCGCGAAGCGGCCGCCGTGCTCGAGCTCACCGACTACCTCGACCGCAAGCCGGGCCAGCTCTCGGGTGGTCAGCGCCAGCGGGTGGCCATGGGGCGGGCCATCGTGCGCCAGCCCTCGGCGTTCCTCATGGACGAGCCCCTGTCGAACCTCGACGCCAAGCTGAGGGTCCAGATGCGGGCCGAGATCGCCCGGATCCAGCGCGATCTCGGGGTCACCACCTTCTACGTCACCCACGACCAGGTCGAGGCCATGACCATGGGCGACCGGGTGGCGGTCATCAAGGACGGCCACCTCCAGCAGGTCGACACCCCCCAGCGTCTCTACGACCACCCCGAGAACCTCTTCGTGGCCGCCTTCATCGGCTCGCCCTCCATGAACCTCTACGAGGGCGCTTTGCACATCGACGAGGCCGGCACCTCGACGGTCACCCTCGGTTCCCAGACCCTCGCCCTCGACCCGGCCCTCCTCGCCGCCCGACCCGCCCTGCGGGCCTACGACGGGCGCAAGGTGGTGGTGGGGATCCGGC
This sequence comes from Actinomyces sp., assembly GCA_003697065.1. GTDB lineage: Bacteria > Actinomycetota > Acidimicrobiia > Acidimicrobiales > Aldehydirespiratoraceae > J010. Next base: position 1,679 of record RFFY01000432.1, read on the forward strand.
CCGAGGACACCGAGGACGCCCGCCTCGTCCCCGACGCCCCCGCCGATCGGCGTCTGCGCTCCACCGTCGAGCTGGTCGAGGCCCTCGGGGCCGAGATCCTCGTGCACTTCTCCCTCGACGCCGTTCCCGTCGACGCCGGCGACCCCGACGCCCAGCAGGTGACCGCCGCGGGGGTGTCGAGCCACGCCGTGGGGCGCTTCAACCCCCGCAGCCCGGCCCGCCTCGGCGAGGACATCGAGGTCGTGGTCGACACCGCCCGCCTCCACGTGTTCGACCCCGAGACGGGTCTGGCCATCTGGGAGTGACGGGCCGGGTCACCGCTTTGTCCCGTCTCCCGCCGCGTCCGGTCCCCCCACGTCGGGTCCCGCACCACCACGACCCGTCCGTGACGACGGGGGCAGACGCCCGGCGCGCCGCAGGGCATCGCGCAGCACCCGGTTCATCTGGGCGTTGACGCTCCTCAACTCGTCGGCCGCCCAACGCTCGTAGGCGGCGTACACCTCGGGATCGAGGCGCAGCAGGTAGCGCTTGACGGGTCGGGCCACGAGAGCGCGGCTCAGTACAACGAGCCCGTGTTGACCACCGGGGTCGTCTGCTGCTCGCTGGTCAACACGACGAGCAGGTTCGACACCATCGCCGCCCGGCGCTCGTCATCGAGTTCGACCACCTCCCGCTCGGCCAGCAGATCGAGGGCGTCCTCGACCATCCCCACCGCCCCCTCGACGATGGTGCGGCGGGCAGCCACGACGGCGGCGGCCTGCTGGCGACGCAGCATGGCCTCGGCGATCTCGGTGGCGTAGGCCAGGTGGGTCAGACGGGCCTCGAGCACCTCGACGCCGGCCACACGAAGGCGGTCCTGGAGCTCGGTGTGCAAGGAGGCGGCGACCACGTCGGGATCGGCGCGCAGCGACACCCTCTGGCCGGTGAAGTCGTCGTAGGGGTACTGGGTGCCGAGGTGGCGGATGGCGGTCTCGCTCTGGACGAACACGAAGTCCTCGTAGTCGTCGACCTCGAGGACGGCGCGGGCCGTGTCGACCACCCGCCACACGACGACGGCGGCGATCTCGATGGGATTGCCCTCGGC
>RFFY01000433.1 GCA_003697065.1 Actinomyces sp.
GCCCCTCGTCGCCGGCCCCCGCACCGACGGGCCACGCCGCGTCCGCCGCCCCGCCCGGCGGCGGCGCCTCCCCGCGGCCCGAGGCGCCCGCGACCCTCGGCGAGGCCGTGGCGGGGATCGTCCTGCCCTCCGACCTGGTTCCCCGCGTCCCCGCCCTGTCGGCACCCACCGGAGACGAGCGGGTGCTGCTGGGGGCCGAGACGGGTGTGGCCGTGGAGTTGGCCGGGCACCTCGCCGACGCACTCGTCGATCTCGGCTACGAACCCGGCGACGGCGACGAGATGAGCCGGTGTCTGCACCGCCGGGGCACCCACCTGCGCGTCACGGTGGTGGAACCCGCCGACCCCCTGCGGGCCCGGGCACCCGGGCGGGTCACCCTGGAGCTGAGCCTCGAGCCGACGCCGTCCCTGTGACGACTCAGCCACGGGTCACCGGCCTGACCCGGCCACGGCGGGGAGTCAGCGGGGCGGGGCGAGGCGCAGACCCAGTTCGGCCAGGTGAGCGGGATCGATCGGGGTCGGCGCCCCGGTGAGCGGGTCGGCGCCCGACTGGGTCTTGGGGAAGGCGATCACCTCGCGGATGTTCTCCTCGCCCACGAGCAGGGCGACGAGGCGGTCGATCCCGAAGGCGAACCCCGCGTGGGGCGGGGCGCCGTAGCGGAAGGCGTCGAGGAGGAAGCCGAACTTGGCCCTCGCCTCCTCCTCGCCGATCCCCAACAGGGCGAAGATGCGCTCCTGGATGTCGCGGCGATGGATACGGACGCTGCCCGAGCCCAGCTCCCACCCGTTGAGCACGAGGTCGTAGGACTGGGACCGCACCGCCAGCAGCTCCTCACCCGAGGCGTCGAGCAGGTCGAGGTCGTCGGGGTGGGGCATGGTGAAGGGGTGATGGGCCGGTACGGGTCGCCCGTCGGGACCGACGTCCTCGAAGAGGGGGAAGTCGACGACCCACAGGAAGTGGAGGCCGCCCTCGGTGACCGGGGGCCGTCCCAGTTCCAGGCGGAGCCGGCCGAGCAGGTGCTGCACGGTGCGGCGCCGGTCGGCGACGAGGAGAAGGAGGTCGCCCTCGTCGGCCTCGAGGCGCTCGGCGGTGGCGGCCAGCTCGGCGTCGGAGAGGAACTTGGCCACCGGGGAGGCCAGCTCGCGGTCCGCCCCGACCCGCATCCACACCAGGCCCTTGCCGCCCCACGCCTTCACCCGGTCGGTGAGGTCGTCGAGACGGTTGCGGCCCAGCGATGCGCCCCCGGGGACGCGGATGCCCTTGATGCACTCGGCCCGGAAGGCGTTGAAGGCGGTGTCGGCGAACACCTCGGTCAGCTCGACGAGCTCCATGCCGAAGCGCACGTCGGGCTTGTCGGATCCGAAGCGTTCCATCGCCTCGTGCCAGGTCATGACGGGAAAGGCGGCGGGCCGCTCCCCGGTGACCGCCTCCACCGCCTCGGCCACCGCCGCCGAGATGAAGCGGTGGACGTCGTCGGCGCTCACGAAACTGGCCTCGGCGTCGAGCTGCATGAACTCGAACTGGCGGTCGGCGCGCAGGTCCTCGTCGCGCAGGCAGCGGGCGATCTGGTAGTAGCGGTCGATGCCCCCGACCATGCACAACTGCTTGAAGAGCTGGGGGCTCTGGGGCAGGGCGTAGAAGGACCCCGGCTCCTTGCGGGACGGCACGACGAAGTCCCGGGCGCCCTCGGGGGTCGAGGCGATGAGCATGGGGGTCTCGATCTCCACGAAGCCCTGGGCCTGCATGGAGCGCCGGATGGCGTCGTTGACGACCGCTCGCGTACGCAGGTTGCGCTGCATCCGGGCCTTGCGCAGGTCGACGTAGCGGTGGGCCAGGCGCAGCACCTCGTCGACCTCGGTGCGCTCGTCGAGGGGGAAGGGCGGGGGCTCGGCGGTGGCGAGCACCTCGACGGTCACGTCCGCCAGCTCGACCTCGCCGGTGGCCAGATCGGGGTTGACCGTGCCCTCGGGACGCCGGCGGACGGTGCCGGTCATCTTGACCACGTACTCGCTGCGCAGGTCGTGGGCGCCGTCGACCACACACTGGATCACCCCGGTGTGGTCGCGCAGATCGATGAAGGCCAGATGCTCGCCGTGCTCGCGGCGGCGGTCGACCCAGCCGCACAGGCTCACGGTGCGGCCCACGTCGTCGGGCCCGAGGGTCCCGCACCGGTCGGTGCGCATGCTGGTGGCGGCGCCGAGGCCGTCGGTGGGGGTGGCGGGGGGTTCGGGATGGTCGGCCATGGGGCTCCTCACTGGGCGGTCGCTCGTCGCACGTGCTCGACGAGGTCGTCACGGGGCACGGTGGTCTGCTCGCCCCGCTCGAGGTCGCGGACGGTGACACGACCGGTGGCGAGTTCGTCGTCGCCGACGATCACCGCCAGGCGGGCCCCGGAGCGACCCGCCGCCTTCATCTGGGCCTTCATGGACCGGCCGCCGTAGGCGCGGTCGGCGGCCAGCCCCGCCGCCCTCAGGTCCTCGCACACCGTCAGGGCGTGGGTGCCGTCGACGACGTCGACGACGAAGACGTCGGGGGCGGTGGCGGGGGCGGGGAAGACCCCTTCGGCGTCGCAGGCGAGCAGGGTGCGGTCGACGCCGAGGGCGAAGCCGATACCGGGGGTGTCGGGTCCCCCCAGGTCGGCCACGAGGCCGTCGTAGCGGCCACCGCCGCCGACGGCGTTCTGGGCCCCGGGGAGGGCGTCGGCGGCGAACTCGAAGGTGGTCCGCGTGTAGTAGTCGAGGCCCCGAACCAGGCGGGGCGAGATCTCGTAGTCGATACCGAGACGGTCGAGGCCGGAGGTCACGGCGGCGAAGTGGGCGGCGCTCTCGTCGGTGAGGTGGTCGACCATCACCGGGGCGGCGTCGATGACGGCCTGGTCCTCGGCCCGCTTGGAGTCGAGCACCCTCAGGGGGTTGCGCTCGAGGGTGACCCGGGCCTGGGGCGACAACTCGGCGGCGTGGTCGAGGAGATGGGCGGTGAGGGCCTCGAGGTAGGCGGGGCGGCAGGTGGGATCGCCCAGGGAGTTGAGCAGGAGGCGCACCCGGCCCAGCCCGAGGGTGTCGTAGAAGCGTCGGGCCAGGGCGATGATCTCGACGTCGAGAAGGGGATCGTCGACACCGAGCACCTCGACCCCGACCTGGGTGAACTGGCGGTAGCGACCGGCCTGGGGCTGCTCGTAGCGGAACTGGGGTCCGGCGTACCAGACCTTCCACGGCACGACGGGACGGTGTTCGACGAAGGCCCGGCAGATGCTCGCCGTGAGCTCGGGACGCAAGGCGAGGTGCTCGGGCGGATCCCCCTTGTCGTGGAAGTCGAACATCTCCTTGGTGACGATGTCGGTCGTCTCCCCCACCCGCAGGAACACCCCGATGTTCTCGAACAGGGGTGATTCGATCTCGCCGAAACCGGCGCGGCCGGCCAGGGCGGCGAACACCTCGACGAGGGCCCGCCGGCGTTCGGACTCGGGGGAGAGGATGTCGCGTGTGCCCTTCGGGGCCCTGAAGGTGGGGGACGCCACGGCTCCCGAGGCTAGGCCCTCGGGGTCAGGACGCGGCGTGACCGGGCATCACCCGGTAGGCCTCGTAGACCGACTCGACACCGAGGACCGACGACAACAGGGAGTCGAGCTGGGCCACGTCGGCCAACTCGAACTCGAAGACCATGCGGGCGATGCGGTCGTCGCCCGTGTCGACGTTGGCCGACAGGATGCTGATGTTGTGATCGGACAGCACCGACGAGACGTCCCGCAACAGGGAGGGGCGGTCGAGGGCCCGGACCTCGATGGTGGTGGTGAAGGAGCCGTCGTAGTCGGTGTCCCATTCGACCTCGATGAGGCGATCGGGTTGCTCGGCCGACAAGGTGGCGGCGTTGAGACAGTCGGCCCGGTGTACCGACACGCCCCGCCCCCGGGTGACGAATCCGATGATCTCGTCGCCGGGCACGGGACTGCAGCACCGGCTGAGGCGGATCATGATGTCGTCGAGTCCCTCGACGTGCACCCCCGCCTGGGTGCGCCGTCGGCCCCCGCGCCGGCGGGCCGTCGTGGGCAGGACCTCGGTGTCGACCTCGGGGGCGCTGGTCTCGGCCTGCAGGAGCCGCACCAGGCGGTCGGCGACCGAGGCGCCCGACACGTGGCCCTCCCCGACGGCGGCGAACAGGGCGTCGAGGTCGGTGTAGTTGAGCTGCTCGGCGACCTCGACGAGGCGCTTGTCCTTCATGAGGCGCTGGGCGGGCAGACCCTCACGCCGCAGGGACTGGAGGACCTCCTCCCGCCCGCTCTCGATGGCGTCCTCGCGCCGTTCCCGGCTGAACCACTGCTTGATCTTGTTGGCGGCCCGCCGGCTGGCGACGAACTGGAGCCAGTCGCGGCTCGGCCCCGCCCCCTCGACCCGCGAGGTGAGGATCTCGACGGTGTCGCCCGAGCGCAGGACGGTGTGGAGGGGGACGAGTCGGCCGTTGACCCGGGCCCCCACACACGAGTGTCCCACCTCGGTGTGCACCGAGTAGGCGAAGTCGACCGGGGTGGCGCCCGCCGGCAGTTCGATGACCTTGCCCTTGGGGGTGAAGACGTAGACCTCGTCCTGCTCGAGATCGAGCTTGAGGTTGGCCATGAACTCCGAGGGGTCGGCCGTCTCCTGCTGCCACTCCAGGATCCGTGACAGCCAGGCCATCTCGTCGCCGGGGTGGTCGGTCTTGTACTCCCAGTGGGCGGCCACGCCGTGCTCGGCGCGGGCGTGCATCTCGCGGGTGCGGACCTGGACCTCGAGGTGCTTGCCGCCCGGTCCCACCACCGTCGTGTGCAGGGACTGGTAGAGGTTGAACTTGGGCATGGCGATGTAGTCCTTGAAACGCCCCTGCACGGGCCGCCAGGCGGCGTGGATCGACCCGAGGGCGGCGTAGCAGTCGCGGACCGACTCGACGATCACCCGGATGCCGACGAGGTCGTGGATCTCGTCGAAGGACCGCCCCTTGACGACCATCTTCTCGTAGATCGACCACAGGTGCTTCGGGCGGCCCGTCACCTCGGCCACGATGCCGAGCTCGGCGAGGCGGGCCTGGACGTCGGCGATGACCTGGGCCAGGTACAGCTCGCGTTCGGGGGCCCTCTGTTCGACCATCTGGTCGATCTCGGCGTAGCGGCGCGGGTACAAGGCGGCGAAGGCGAGGTCCTCGAGCTGCTGCTTGACCTCCTGCATCCCGAGCCGGTGGGCGAGGGGGGCGTAGACGTCGAGGGTCTCGCGGGCGGTGCGTTCCTGCTTGAAGGCGGGAAGGGCGGCGATGGTCTGGAGGTTGTGGAGGCGGTCGGCGAGCTTGATGATCAGCACCCGCAGGTCCTGGGCGATGGCGATGATCATCTTGCGCATCGACGCCGCCTGCTGCTGCTCCTTGGAGTCGTAGCGGACCCGGTCGAGCTTGGTGACCCCGTCGACAATCCCGGCGACTTCGGGGCCGAAGTCGCGCTCCAGCTCGGCCAACGACACGGCGGTGTCCTCCACGGCGTCGTGCAGGAGGGCGGCGGCGACCGAGGTGTCGTCGAGACCCTGACCGGCGACGATGGTGGCGACGGCGAGGGGATGGCGGATGTAGGGCTCGCCGCTCTTGCGGGTCTGGCCGGCGTGGGCCACCGCCGCCGTCTCGAAGGCCCGCTCGATCAGGGCGGTGTCGGCGTCGGCACGGTGGCGGGTGTAGAGCTCGAGGAGGCTGCGGAGCTCGTCGGCCACGACCCGGTGGCTGGCCCGGCGCCAGGGAAGGACGCGGTTCACGACCGCCACGCGAGCCTCCTCGTCCCTCGTGTCCCGACCGTCACACCACACCCCGCTCGATGAGGGGTTCGTCGTCGGCGCTCTCGACGATGACCGACTCGACGTGGTGGCCGCCGAGGCGGTCCCGGCCCCCCAGGAAGGCCAGTTCGATGAGGAAGCCGAACCCGACGAGGAGGGCCCCGGTGGAGGCGACGAGGCGACCGGCGGCCGATGCCGTGCCCCCGGTGGCGAGCACGTCGTCGATGATGACGACCCGGTGGTCGGCGACGAGAGCGTCGACGTGGAGCTCGAGCACGTCGTCGCCGTACTCGAGACCGTAGGACTCCGCCGTGGTGGCCCAGGGCAGCTTGCCCTGCTTGCGGGCGGGGACGAAGCCCGCCCCGAGGGCCCGGGCGACGGGGGCGCCGAGGATGAAGCCGCGTGCTTCGATGCCCACGACCATGTCGACGTCCTGGTCGACCCACGGTGCGGTCATGGCGTCGACGGCGGTGGCCAGGCCCCGCGGGTCGGCGAGCAGGGGCGTGATGTCCTTGAAGACGATCCCCGGCGAGGGGAAGTCGGCGACGTCGCGGACGAGGGAACGGAGACGATCGGCGGCGTCCGTGTCGCTCATGGTCCCACGGTACCGGGCCGCTGCGCCGCCTGTCCCTCCACCGGCGGACGGTTCAGCGCTTGCGCTTCTTGCGGGGCCGGGGAACGCCTCCCCCGGGCGCCGTGCGGGCCACGGGCCGGGCGGCGGCGACACCGGCGGCACGGCGGGCCGCGGCCGGCGTGTCGTCACCGGCACGGCGGGCCGCCCGCCGGGCGATCTCGCGGTAGGCGGGCTCGCGCTCTTTGAGGTAGGCGACCACGGGGGCGGCGACGAAGAGCGACGAGTAGGTCCCGACGACGAGTCCGACGAGCAGGGCGATGGCGAACTCCTGCAGGGTCAGGGCTCCGAGGAAGAAGGAGCCGATGATCAGCATCGACGCCACCGGCAGGATCGAGGTGACCGAGGTGTTGATCGAGCGCATGAGCACCTGGTTGAGGCTCTGGTTCATCATCTCGGTGTAGGTGAAGCGGCCCGTGGCGGTGAGCCGTCCCGACAGCTCACGGGCCCGGTCGTACACGACGATGGTGTCGTAGAGGGAGTAGCCCATGATGGTGAGGAAGGCGATGACGGTGGCCGGCGTGACCTCGAACTGGAAGAGCGAGTAGACGCCGACCGACAAGACGATGTCGTGGGCGACGGCCACCAGGGCGCCCACGGCCATCTTCCACTCCAACTGGAGCGAGATGTACGCGGCGATGAGGGCGAAGAACCAGATGAGGGCCCGCTCGGCCTTGGCCGTGATGCGCGA
>RFFY01000434.1 GCA_003697065.1 Actinomyces sp.
GCAGGCGCCACCTGAGGCGCCGGAGCCCACCCGGGCTGAGGAGCCGGAGCAGGCGCCACCTGAGGCGCTGGGTTCGCCGTCGGCATCGACGCCGCGGGGGTGGGGTCGGCGGCGACGGGCAGGGGCGCCGCCGGGGTGGGTGCGGGACGGGCCCGCTGGGCCCGTTCACCGTGGCGTTCGGCGCGGCGCAGCTGGAGCCGGGCCAGGCGTTCGGCGTAGTCGGGTCGGTCAGTCATCGTCTTCTCCCCCGCCCGCGCCACCGAAGCCCTCGGTCTTGGTCCGCACGGACCCGTTCCGGAGCTCCACGATCAACTTGCCCTCCCCGGCACCTTCCTTGAAGTACTTCACCTCGACCGATTTCCCCTGGGGCTTTTCGACCTTGTAGTGCCACCCGTTGGCGGGATAGGCGGTCCAGAACTCGAGCGAGCTCCCCCCGTGGTCGGCCACCACCACCTCGCCCGCCGGGCCGGCGGTGAAGGTCAGGTACTCGGTGGCGGCCGGCGACGTGGTGGCGGGCGCCGTCGTCGACGGCTCCGTGGTGGCGGGCGCCGTCGTCGACGGCTCCGTGGTGGCGGGCGCCGTCGTCGACGGCTCCGTGGTGGCGGGCGCCGTGGTCGACGGCTCGCTGGTGGCGGGAGCGGCCGCGACCGAGGCCGGCGCAGCGCCGGGCGCCGCGGCGGGAGCGGACGCCGCGGTGTCGGGCACGCTGGCCTCGATACCGGCCACGGCCACCGGGGCCAGGCCCAGCTCGTCGGAGCCGGCGGGAACCTCGACGACCACGGTCGTGGGTTCGGTGCCGGCGTCGGATGCCGACGACGAGGCCGAGGTCGCCTGGATCACGCTGACGTTGAGGGCGACGGCGCTGGCCGTCGCCAACAGGGTGAGAGCGACGGCGGTGGCAATCGCTTTCGGTCGTTGCATCGATCGGACTCCTATGGGGTTCGGGCGGGGCCCGGTGGGGGGAAGGAGAAGAAGGAGAAGCGGACGGCGGTCGGGTCAGGAACTGACGGGCGGGGCGGCGCCGGCGGGCCGGCCCAGGCGGTCGGTGACATCGATGACGGTGGCGCCGGCATCGTCGAGTTCGAGGACGCCCTCTGTGGTGTCGCCGGGGTCGACGACGACGAGCCAGGCGGCGCCGGGCACCGAGCGGGGGGCGGCATCGAGCCGGTCGACGTGGACCCGCCGCGGCACCCAGCCGCCGGCGGGGTCACGGAACCGCAACGTGGCGGCGCGGCCCTCGCGGCACAGGGCCCGCGGCGAGCACCGGAGGTCGTCGGTGTGGAGCCAGGTGCCGAGGGGCCGCCCCACCGCCGAGTCGTCGAGGGGAGCCTCCCGGGAGCCCTCGAGATCGAGCACCACGAACTCGTCGTCGACCAGGAGCCACTGGGCCCGACCACCCAGCGTGGTGGCGGCGCTTTGGGGGTCGCTGGAGCGCTCGGGAGCTCGGGAGGCGTTCATCGACAACATCGCTGGACCGTCCGTGGTGAGGTGTGCGTCTCGGTCACCCAACGTCACCGGCCCCCCTTCGGGTTTGGATCGAGTGGTGGAAATGTCGGTCGGCGGACCCGGGTCCGACGACCCGGAGCCCGAGCCGGTCGGCCCGGGTCTCCGTCCCCACCATCGGCGCGCCCCGGCGTGGACCTTGAGTCACCGGCCCTCGCGAGCCCCGCCAGCCCGGTCGGCGCACCGGGCGGCACCCGCCTCCGAAGCTCGTAACAGAACCGTCATGGAACTTTCCCGGCGACCGCCAAACCCGGGAGGTCACCGTCGACGTGGGGCCGGTGACCGTGCACCCGGACACCGGGTACGACGATCGCCACCCGAAAGGACCCACGACCCCCATGCGTATCCGACCCCGCCTCCTCGCCGGAGCCGCCGCCGCCGC
>RFFY01000059.1 GCA_003697065.1 Actinomyces sp.
CGAGACGTGGGCGATGGCCTCGAGTTCCACCAGGGCGCCGAGGGGGAGCTGGCCGACCGCCACCGCCGAGCGGGCGGGCCGGTGGTCGCCGAACTCCTCGGTGTAGATCCGGTTCATCTCGGCGTAGTCGGCGATGTCGACGAGGAACACCGTGGTCTTGACGACGTCGTCGAGGCGGCAGTCGGCGGCGGCGAGCACACCGCGCAGGTTCTCGAAGGCCTGACGGAGCTGGGCCTCGAGGCCACCCTCGACGAGAGCGCCGTCGCGGATGCCGACCTGGCCGGCACAAAAGACGAGATCGCCGGCGCGCACGAAGGGCGAGTAGGGACCGACGGGCTTGCTCACGGGACCTCCCGGGACCGCTGGCGGACTGACCGGCCTCAGTCTCGCGCACCCCACGGCACGCCCGAACCGTTCCGACCGTGCCGCGGGTCCGGACGCCGTCAGCGACCCGACGCCGTCACGGCGCGACGGGCCAGACGGGCGGGTGGCCGTGGTGGCGCCAGGCGGCGGCCGCCACCGCGGCGAAGACGGCGTCGGAGCCGTTGACCGGGTCCCGGTCGGAGTCGACGATCTCCACCTCGACGGGCGGCATGTCCGCCGCCCGCACGATCCCGAAGGAGCGGATGGTCAGGTCGTGGATCTCCCCGTCGGGGTCGACGGCCAGGGATTCGCTGGTCACCCACGACCACGCCATGTGGGCCGCCCCGATGGCGTAGGACCGCAGAACCACGGGATCGAGGGGACGGCCGGCGTCGACGCGCACCCCGATCGTCCCGTCGGCGGCGACGACCGCCTCGGCCCGGCCACCGTCGGGGGACACCACGACGTCGGGGGCGTCACCGCAGGCCGCCAGGAGCACCGCCGCCTCGACCCACCCGGCCCCCCGGATGTGAGCGGAGGTGGGCGGGCCCGCCACCTCCACCTCCTCGACCACCAGTTCCGGCGCCACCACCGCCACCGCCTCGGCCACGCCCGGGGTGCGCACCACCCGCATCACCCCGCGCCCGGACCCGTCGATCCCGGCGGCGATGGGGGGACGCTTGGGTCCCCGCCGCACCACGTCCTCACGCGACCACAGGACCCGTACGGGTCGGCCGTGCTCGTCGGCGAGGCGCCGCGCCAGGGCCGTCACCTCGCTCGTGCGCTTGGCACCGAAGGCCCCGCCGTTGGCCAGAGGCGAGGCCGGCTCACCGCCGGGGACGCACCAGGAGGCGTCGGTCTCGAGGTAGGCGGGCTCGACCCAGCTCGTGCGCAGGGTCCGGAACCAGTCCCCCGGCGGCACCTCGAGGGGCGGATCCCAGCGCCGGGTGGTGCGGCGCCCCGGTGGGTTGGCGGCGAGACGCCGGGCCTCGGTCAGGGTCTCGGCCACCCGGGGCGATCCGTCGGGACCCAGGACCGCCACCAGGGCGTCGCGGGGGGCCTCGTCGTCGGCGAAGCCGCCCCGACCCCGGGCGATCGCCGGCCCGGTCCGCTGGGGCGTGCGCCCCTCGAGGGTGGCGCGGCGATCGGCGGCCGTCCGGTCGCGCCCCTCACCGGTGGGCAGCTCACCCTCGTCGGCCCCGAGGCGCCAGGCCTCGAGGATGGTCAGCCAGCCCGTGCACCGGCACAGGTGGGCCTGGAG
>RFFY01000435.1 GCA_003697065.1 Actinomyces sp.
CACCCCCGCGCTCGGCGCCGGGGCGCCCCGACCCGGGGCGTACTCCTCGTCGAAGCCGAAGAAGTCGTCGGCGGCGGGGCCGAGCTCCTCGGGGGCACCGACGGGAACCTCCTCGGCCACCGGCAGGGGCTCGTCGGCCCACTGGGGGCCCGACCAGGCCCCCAGGTCGTCGGCCTCGGCCAGGCGGGGCTCGCCGGCGAAGGGCACCGCGGCGGGCTCGTCGGGTTCGCCCCCACCCACGATCGGCACGGCACCCGTTCCGGGCTCGGTCCAGTGGGGCAGGGCGTCGTCCTCGTCGTCGAAGAGGATCTCGTCGTCACCGAAGACCGAGCGCCCAGGCACGACGGCGTCGTCGTCGGGCGGCACACCACCTTCGATGATCCGGAATCCCTCGAACTCGTTGGGATCGTCGGTCACGCCTGTCCTCCTCGGCTCGGGCCCCGTCGGGGCGGGCCCGCGCTCTCGTCAGTGACCATGGTGACAGGCGCGGGCCACGCCTTCACGCCGGTCGGGGGGCGGTCACACCTCGAGCAGCTCTTCTTCCTTGTGCTTTTCGGCGTCGGCGATCTTCTGCTCGTGCTCGTGGGTGATGGCGTCGAGCCGTTCCTCGGCCCGGCGAATCTCGTCTTCGGAGATCCCACCCTCCTTGACGAGGTCCTCGAGCTCCTTGCGGGCGTGGCGCCGGACCCCCCGGATGCGGTTCTTGGCCTCCTCGGCCATGCCCCGCACCACCCGCACCAGCTCGCGGCGGCGCTCCTCGGTGAGGGGCGGGAAGATGAGGCGGATGGTGCGCCCGTCGTTGCTGGGCGACAGGCCGAGCTGGGAAGTCTGGATGGCCTTCTCGATGGCCCCGAGGTTGGCGGGGTCGTGGGGGGTGATGAGGAGCTGGCGGGCCTCGGGCACCGAGAAGCTGGCAATCTCCTGGAGCCGCATCTCGACGCCGTAGGCCTCGACGGGGAGCTTTTCGACCAGGGCCGACGAGGCCCGGCCCGTGCGGACACCGGAGAACTCCCGGCGGGCGTGAGTGACGGCGGCGTCCATCTTCTCGGCGGCGTCGTCGAGGATGAGGTCGATCATCTCACTGCTCATCGTGGTGCCTCGGGCGGAACTCGGGATCCGATCACGCCCACGCTAGACGCTGGCGCCACCGCCGGGCGTGCCGGACCCTCCGTCACCGGACTCGGCGGCGTCGACCAGGGTGCCGACCGGTTCGCCGGCGAGCAGGGCCCGCAGGTTGCCGTCGCCGAGCAGGTCGAACACGACGATGGGCAGATCGTTGTCCATGCACAAGGTGATGGCGGTGGCGTCCATGACCTTGAGGCCCCGGTTGAGGACCTCGAGGTAGGAGACGTGGTCGAGGCGGGTGGCCGAGGGATCGCGGCGGGGATCGGCCGTGTAGATGCCGTCGGTGCCCCCGTGGGTGCCTTTGAGCACCACCTCGGCGTCGATCTCGACGGCGCGCAGGGCGGCGGTCGTGTCGGTGGTGAAGAAGGGGTTGCCGGTCCCGCCGGCGAAGATGACCACCCTCCCCTTCTCGAGGTGGCGGATGGCCCGTCGGCGGATGTACGGCTCGGCCACCTGGGCCATGTGGATGGCGGTCTGGACCCGGGTCGGCTGGTCGAGCTGTTCGAGGGTGTCCTGGAGGGCGAGGGCGTTGATGACCGTGGCCAGCATGCCCATGTAGTCGGCCTGGGCTCGGTCCATCCCGGCGCCGGCGCCGGTCATGCCCCGCCAGATGTTGCCCCCGCCGACCACGATGGCCACGTCGACCTCGAACTCGCGTCGGGCGGCGACGATGTCCTCGGCGATGGCGCGCAGGGTGACCCCGTCGATGCCGTGTTCGAGCGATCCGGCGAACGCCTCTCCCGACAGCTTCAGCAGGACCCGACCCCAGCGGGCGGGACGCTTGGCGGCGGAGGCCTCGCCGTTCACGTCAGGCGCCGATCACGACCTGGACGAAGCGGACGATCTCGCCGCCCCCGAGGCTGTCGGCGACGGGTGTCTTGTCGCCGTGCAGGCCCTGGTCGAGCAGGACCCGCTCGCCGAACCATCCCCGCAGGCGCCCCTCGACGATCTTGTCCCAGGCCGCCTCGGGCTTGCCCTCGGCCTTGGTGATCTCGAGCAGGGCGGCCCGCTCCCGCTCGACCTCGTCGGCGGGAACCTCGTCACGGGACAGGTAGGTGGGGCGGGCGAAGGCGATGTGGAGAGCGACCTGGTGGAGGTTCTCGGCGGGAACGCCCCGGCCGACGACGATCACGCCGTTGACACCCCGTCCCTCCTGTTGGTGCAGGTAGACGTCGATCTCCTCGTCGGGGCCGGCCTCGACCCGCTCGACGGCGCCGACCTCGATGTTCTCCTTGATGGTCAGACGCAGGTCGTCGATGCGGTCCTTGAACTCCTCGACGGCGTCGGGGCCCCGCTCCAGGACGGCCTCGGCCATCTCGCGGGCCAGGTCGACGAAGGCCTCGCTCTTGGCGGAGAAGTCGGTCTCGCACTTGAGCTGGACGAGGGCGGCGGCCCGGTCGGAGCGGGCGATGGCGACGGTGCCCTCGTCGTTCTGACGGTCGGAGCGGCTCTCGGCCTTGGCCAGGCCCTTTTCGCGCAGGATCTGACGGGCGGCCTCCATGTCGCCGTCGGCTTCGGTCAGCGCCTTCTTGGCGTCCATCATCCCGGCGCCGGTGGCGTCGCGCAGCTCCTTGACCATCTTGGCGGTGATCTCGGCCATGGGTGGGTGTCCTCGCGTGGTGGTGAGACCCGGGACGGGCCCGGGTCGGTCGGTCGGTGGATCGGTGGGGTGGGCCTCAGGCGTCGGGGGTACCGGGATCGCCGGCGGTCGGAAGCTCGGCCTCGACGGGGGCGTCGTCGGTGGCCGCGGCGGGGGCTTCCTCGGCGGCCTCCGCCTCGCCGGCGGTGGCTGCGACAGGCTCGGAGGCCTCCGCCTCGCCGGCGGTGGCCTCGGCGGGCGCGGGCTCCGACGGCTGGGACTCGGCGGCCTCGGCCGGGGCTTCCTCGCCGGCCTGGGCGGCGGCCAGGCGGGCCTCGCGCTCGGCGGCTTGGGCGGCGGCCTCGGCACGCGCACGCGCCTGCTGCTCGGCGATCTCGGCCTCCTGGACGGCCGTGCGGCGGGGTCCCTCGTCGCCGGTGCGCTTGGAGCGGATGAAGCGACCCTCGAGCACGGCGTCGGAGATGACCCGGGTCATGAGCTGGCCGGCGCGGATGGCGTCGTCGTTGCCCGGGATCGGGTAGTCGGCGAGGTCGGGATCGCAGTTGGTGTCGACCACGGCGACGATCGGGATACCGAGCTTGCGGGCCTCGGTGACCGCCGTGGCCTCCTTCTTGGTGTCGAGGATGAACACGGCGTCGGGCAGCTTCTCCATGTCGCGGATGCCGCCCAGGTTCCGCTCGAGCTTGGCCAGCTCGCGGCTGAGGTGGAGCGCCTCCTTCTTGGGCATGGCGTCGAACTCACCGGAGTCGCGCATGCGCTGGTACTCCTTCATCTTCGCCACCCGCTTCGAGATGGTGGCGAAGTTGGTGAGCATCCCGCCCAGCCAGCGCTCGTTGACGTAGGGCATCCCGCAACGCTCGGCGTAGGACTGGATGGAGTCCTGGGCCTGCTTCTTGGTGCCCACGAACAGGATCGTGCCCCCGTCGGCGACGAGGTCGCGCACGAACACGTAGGCCTTCTCGAGGTGCTCGAGCGTCTGGTGGAGATCGATGATGTGGATCCCCGCCCGCTCGCCGTGGATGAAGCGCCGCATCTTCGGGTTCCAGCGGCGGGTCTGGTGCCCGAAGTGCACACCGGCTTCGAGCAGCTGCTTCATGGTGACGACGGCCATGTTTCCTCCCGGTTGGCGACCCCGTACCGGGGCGCCGAGGCGACCGGGTGTCGGTACGGGTGCAGGATCGTGACGGTGCGCCCCAGCGGCGCCGGACAGCCCCTTCGGGGCCGTCGGGAGTGTAGCGGCGCCGCCCCACCCTGCCGACCGCCGGTCTCCCCGCTCGGGCGGTGGCACCACCTCACTCCCCGCCGGCCCCCGAGACAGCACCCCCGACGATGGCGCCACCGACCACGGCGGCGCCCACCGGATTGGCGACAGCCGCCATCTGGGCGTCGACGACCAGCTTCGCCGCCATCACCTCGGTCGCCTCCAGGTATTCGCCCACCGCCGCCTGGTTCATCCTCGTCACGACGTCGCGACAGGTGGGGGGTCGGTGGGCCACGGCGAGGCCGATCTCGCGCACCAGCTCGGGCCGCCGCGTGACGTCGCTGTGGGCCCCCACCAGGTCGTCGGCCACCTCCCGCACACCGGAGCGGCCCCCCAGGGGGGCGGCCAGCACCTCGACCGCCGCAGGGCCGACGGCGAGAACGGTGTGGTGATCGGCACCGGCGGCGACGGTCCGGGGACTGGGCACGACCAGGTCGGTGTCGACGCCGATGGTGGTCACGTTGACGTCGTCGGGGAAGGGATCGTCGGCGTGGTCGGCGACCCACCCCGTCGAGGACAGATCCTCGACCACCGGCGTGCCCAGCGCCCTCACCACCGGCAGGTCGGCGTAGGCGGCGAGGGCGCCCGGAGCCCCGGTGAGGTCGATGCCCTCGGCCAGGTCGGCCGCCGTGGTGCCGCGATGGGGACTGGCGACGGTGACGACGGTGTCGACCGGCAGGTCCGGGTCGGCGGCGCGGGCGGCGATGACACCGTGCTGGGTCACGACGCCACCCAGGGAGTGGCCGACCACGTCGATGGGCACCCCGGGGTTGCGCCGCGCCACCTCCACGAGCAGGGCGGCCAGCTCGGCGCTGCTCGCCGCCACCCGGTCGTGGGTGTCGGCGGCGGTGTAGTCGCTGGCGGGGAGATCGGCGGACCAGGAGCCGGGCCGGATCGAGGAGGGCACCGCTCCCCCGCCGTAGCTGAAGCGGACGGTGTCGGCCTCGTCGTAGCCCAGGGAGGCGAAGTCGACGGCGGCCAGAGCGCTCCTCGACGAGGACGAGTCCAGGCCGTCGACGACGATCACGATGCGCCGGCCCCGCGGGGCCTCGACCGCGGTGCCCCGGGGGGTGCACTCCTCGGGCAGGGCGGCGAGGGCCGCCGCCAGGGCGATGTCGGCGACCTCCGCCAGTGCGTCCACCGCATTCGCGGACCACTCGGCCAGCTCCTCGATCCGGTCGAGGCGCGCCGCCAGGGTCGCCGCCACGTCGTGGACGAAGACGACACCACTCCGCACCGCCTGCCAGACGACCCCGAGGGCGTCGTCGAGACCCCACCCGTCGCGCCTGGTGATGGCCACGAAGCGCCGGATCTCCTCGTAGCGGCGGAGCGTGGCCTCGTAGGCCCCGCCCCAGGGATCGTCGTCGACCGGCACCAGGTGGACACTGACCACCCGCCGGCCGAGGAAACGCTCGGGGTCGACATAGTCCCCGTCGAGGCGCAGCCCCAGGTGCAGGGACCGCGGCCCGGTCACGGCGACGACGTCGCCCGCCTCGACGATCCGTCCTTCGGTCACCGTGAGGCTCCCCACGAAGGAGTAGGACGAGACCAGGCCACCCCCGTGGTCGATGCTCACATGGAGACTGCCGGCCACCGGGCCGGCGAAGACCACCCGGCCCGCCCCCACCGCCCGGACGGGCAGGCCCGGCCCGGCGTCGTAGTCGACACCGCGGTTCCCGGGCCCGTAGGGACCGAACGGCAAGGAGAAGTGCTCGGCGATCGGGACGTCGACCGGTGGTCGCAGGACCTCGCCGTCACCGGCGGCGCCGGGCGCGGCGGGAAGCAGGGCGAACACGACGACCGCCAGGGCGGCCGCCGGGAGACGACGGACCACGGGACACCCCCGAAGAGCTGGGCTTTGGGGGGAAGGCCGAGGCCCGACGGGCCCGTGTCA
>RFFY01000436.1 GCA_003697065.1 Actinomyces sp.
GCCGTTCGGGACGGCGCGGGTGGTCCTCCACGATCTGCGCACGGGCTCGCCCACCGAGGGACGGACCTGGTGGACCGACCTCGGTCGGCGCCCCGACGGGTCCCACGACCACCGGGGCATCTACATCCCACCCGGGGTCGCCCACGGCTTCGCCGCTCTGACCGAGGTGACCATCACCTATCTCGTCGACGGCTACTTCAACCCCGACGACGAGCTCGGTGTGGCCTGGGACGATCCCGACATCGGTGCCGACTGGGGCGTGACCGATCCCGTCCTGTCGGCACGCGACCGGGCCAATCCCCGGCGTGCCGACCTGCCCGCCGACCGTCGCCCCCACGCGGGGCTCCGCACCTGAACCGTGACGCCCAGCAGGTCCCCGCATCTCCACCACCCCTCCACCGGGAGTCGACCATGCAGCTGCTCGTGACCGGCGGCGCCGGTTTCATCGGATCGAACTACGTCCGTTGGGTGCTCGAACACCACCCCGGTGACCGGGTGCGGGTCCTCGACGCCCTGACCTACGCCGGCAACCTCGACAACCTCCGCGAGGTCGCCGACGACCCCCGCTACGAGTTCGTGCACGGCGACATCTGCGACCGCGACGCCGTCGCCGCCGCCGTCGAGGGTTGTGACGTGGTGGTGCACTTCGCCGCCGAGAGCCACGTCGACCGTTCGATCGTCGACCCCGATGCCTTCGTCCGCACCAACTGCGACGGCACCAACGTCGTGTGTGACGAGGCCCGACGGGCGGGGGTCGAGCGTCTCGTGCACATCTCGACCGACGAGGTGTACGGCTCGATCGAGCACGGCTCCTTCCACGAGACCGACCGCCTCTCGCCCCGTTCGCCCTACTCGGCCTCCAAGGCGGGCTCGGACCTGATCGCCCTCTCGTATCACACGACCCACGGTCTGCCCGTCGTGGTGACCCGGTCCTCGAACAACTTCGGCCCCTACCAGTACCCCGAGAAGGTCATCCCCCTGTTCGTCACCAACCTCCTCGACGGGGGGACCGTGCCCCTCTAC
>RFFY01000437.1 GCA_003697065.1 Actinomyces sp.
CGTCGAGAAGGCGACGCGCGACCGCTGGCACCCCGGCGCTGATGTCGGCGCCAGGGGTCGCATGCTGCTCGTCTGCCGCCCTGCCGTCGTCGGTCGTGCGCTCGTCGACCACCCGTCCCCATCGGCAGCTCCCCGCCCGCCGTGAGCCCCCGCCACGGACCGTCGCGGCGGAGACGGTCCGGCCTCAGCGGGCGATGCCGTGGAAGGGACGCCCAGCGGCGGTCCACTCCTCCCACAGGGCGAAGAAGGCCTCGCCAAAGGGGTCGACGCCCTGCAGGGGCATGGCCGCCCGGCGGACGGTGAAGTCGTGGGGGGCCCACTCGGCGGCGCGGGCGAACCAGATCCCGGCGCCCTCGGCGTCGCCGCTGCGTCGCAGGTGGACGGCGAGGCGGAAGGCGGCACGGGCCCGCTCCTCGTCAGCGTCGAGATCGGCCACCGGGGTCTCGGCGTCCTCCGGCACCTCGCCGTGGCGGACCCAGCGGCGCACGGCCTCGAAGTGCTCGTCGGGTCGGACGCCGGTGAAGTCGACGAACATGTCGGTGCCGACCTCGGCCGCGTTGGGCCGGGCGATCCGGTCGTCGGCATCGATCCACACGACCGTGGGGACGTTGCTGACGGCATAGGCCTCCGAGACGAGGTGGGCCGGGTCGATCAGGACCGGCAGGGTCACCCCCTCGGTGAAGGGCCGGACCTCGTCGGGGTCCTCGTCGAGGGCGACGGCCACGATCTCGAACTCGTGGCCCTCGGCGAGCAGTTCGTCACGCAGAGCCTGCCACCCGGGCAGGTCGTACCGGCAGCCTCACCAACTGGCGAAGGCGACGAGAAGGCGGCGACGCCCGGCGAACTCCTCGAGACGACGGGACCGCCCCTCGAGATCGGTCAGCTCGAGATCGGGCGCCCGGCGATCGGTGAGGGCCGCCCGGCGGGTTGCCCGCGGGACACCGACGGCGGCCACGGCCCGGGTGGGATCCACCAGCCAGGGACGGTCCAGGACGTCGCACAACGCCCCGAGGTCGAGGCGACCCTCGTCGTCGGTGAGCGCCCTGCCGGCGAGGGGGATGCACACCTCGCCCCGGCACAGGCCGCGCGCCTGCAGGGTCCAGCCGGTGGCGGCGGCGACCTCGTCGCCGTCGACGACCATCCGTCCGCTGGTCTCGTCGACCGATCCCCTCCAGTGGTGGGTCTCGTTCTCCCACAGAACCGTCACACCCATGCCGTCCCCTCTCCCCGTGTGTCGGCCCCAGTGTGGCACCGGCCGCGTCCGCGTGCCCGCAAGCGCGTCACGGCCAGGGCAGGAGGCGGTCGAGAAGCTCCCGGCGAGCGGGGCCGGCCCGCTCCAGGGCGACCCCGACGGGCAGCTCGTAGCGCACCACGGCGAAGTCCTCGTCGGGGCGGCGCTTGACGGTGTGGGCGCCACAGTGCTCGAGAACGCCCCGCATGGCCGTGTTCTCGCTGAGGGTGAGGGCCGTGAGGGCACCCAGTCCCCGTTCGGCGGCGATGCGGGCCAGGGCCTGCACCAGCAGGGTGCCGATGCCCCGCCCGTGGTGATCGTCGGTGACCGCCACCGCCAGCTCGGCCGTCTCGCCGGGCCGGTCCGGGGCGTAACGGGCGACGCCCACCCCGAGACCGTCGTCGGGGTCGGGGGCGTCGGGGTGACCGGGCACGAGGGCCGCCACCGCCACGTGCTCGACCTGGTCGATGTCGGTGAAGGAACGCAGCTGGTGCGACGAGAGGCGGTTCACCCCGGAGAAGAAGCGGAGGTAGCGGGAGCGTTCCGAGAGGCGGGCGAAGCCCTCCTCGATCCCGGCGACGTCGTCGGGACCCACCGGACGGAGACGGACCGGCCCATCCGGCAGGTCGACGACGACACTTCCCACCCGCCCATTGTGACCGGCGGCTAGGGTCGCCGCCATGAGCGATCCCGTCCGTCTCGAGACCGGCGAGGCCCCCGGCGTCGCCACCATCCGTCTCGACCGCCCCAAGGTCAACGCCTTCGACAGCGCCATGACCGAGTGCCTGGCCGAGGTCGTCGACGCCGTCGCCGCCGACGACTCGGTCCGAGCGGTCGTGATCTGGGGCGGACCCCGGGTCTTCGCCGCCGGGGTCGACGTCAACGACTTCGTGCCCTTCGGCCGCGCCGAGGCCGAGGCGTTCTCCCGACGCTTCAACGCCGTGCTGTCGGCGGTGGAGCACCTGCCCCAGATCACCATCGCCGCCGTCAACCGCTACGCCCTCGGCGGCGGCTTCGAACTCGCTTTGGCCGCCGAGTTCCGGGTGGCGGGCGACGACGCCGTCTTCGGCCTGCCCGAGATCCAGCTCGGCCTCCTGCCGGGGGGAGGGGGGACCCAGCGCCTGCCCCGGGCCATCGGGATCACCCGGGCCAAGGAACTCGTCTACACGGGACGCCACGTCGACGCCGACGAGGCCCATCGTCTCGGACTCGTCTCGGCGGTGCACCCCGCCGAGGAGGCCTACCCGGCGGCGCTGGAGATGGCGGCCCGCTTCGCCGCCGGACCCGCCTCGCTGCGCCTGGCCAAGCGGGCGATCAACGAGGGCTTCGACCGGCCCCTCCCCGAGGCCCTCGAGGCCGAGATCGCCGCCTTCGCCGACGCCTTCACCACCGAGGACCGCCACATCGGCCTGCGCAGCTTCCTCGAGCACGGACCGGGCAAGGCGACCTTCACCGGCCGCTGAGACGCCGGCGCCGGGCAGCCCGGCGTGTCCCCGATGGGCCCAGAAACGGGGACCACGGTCCCGGGCCCGGCGTCCGACCACGCCGGTCCGGGCGTCTCTGTGGCGAGCGCCCCCCGATGCCGATGCCACCGGCATGGACAGGAGCATCCCGGCGTCGACGAGGACGCCGACCCCCCCACCGGCCCTCGAGGCCGCTTTGGGCCTGGCCGGTGTCGACGCCACCGAGCGCCGCCGCCTCCTCGCCCCCGACCGCATCGTGCGCCGCCCCCTCCCCCTCCGCTTCGACGACGGGACGACCCGCATCCTCGAGGCCTACCGGGTGCAACACGATGACCGCCGCGGGCCCTACAAGGGGGGCCTGCGCGTCCATCCCCGGGTCGACGAGGCCGAGGTCGTCGATCTCGCCGCCCGCATGACCTACAAGACCGCCCTCGTCGGTGTGCCCTTCGGGGGGGCCAAGGGGGGCGTCCGCCTCGACCCCCGACCCCTCTCCGACACCGAACGCGAGCGCCTCGCC
Organism: Actinomyces sp.; assembly: GCA_003697065.1. Classification (GTDB taxonomy): domain Bacteria; phylum Actinomycetota; class Acidimicrobiia; order Acidimicrobiales; family Aldehydirespiratoraceae; genus J010. The sequence goes on from RFFY01000437.1 coordinate 3,212, forward strand.
CGGGGACTCGCCCGGGTGTTCGCCGACCTCTTCGGGGCCGACACCGACGTCCCCGCTCCCGACGTCAACACCGGACCCCGTGACATGGCGTGGCTCGTCGACGAGCTCGGCCGCCTGAACGGTCCCGATCGCGCCGCCGTCACCGGCAAGCCCGTCGAGATGGGCGGCAGCGTGGGCCGGGCGTCGGCGACCGGGCGCGGTGCGGTCGACGTGCTCGAACACCACCTCGAGGCGACCGGTCGGACCCTCGTCGGTGCCCGGCTCGCCGTGCAGGGCTTCGGCAACGTGGGCTCGTGGATCGCCCGGGAGGCGGTGCGACGGGGTGCCGTCGTCGTGGCCGTCGCCGACCAGTACGGCGCCGTCGTCGAGCCCGACGGCCTCGACGTACTCGCCCTCGTCGACGCTGTCGCCGCCGGACGCCCGGTGCACGACGCCGGAACCGGTCGCGCCCGACCCCGCGACAGCGTTCTGGGCGTGGACTGCGACGTGTTCGCTCCCGCCGCCCTCGGGGGCGTCATCGACGCCGACGTGGCGACCCGCCTGCGGGCGGGGATCGTGCTGGAGGGGGCCAACGGCCCCACCACCCCCGCCGGCGATGCCGTCTGCGACGCCCGGGGCATCACCGTGCTGCCCGACATCCTCGCCAACGCCGGCGGTGTCGTCGGGTCGTGGTTCGAGTGGGAGGACAACCGGGCGGGCCGCCAGCGTGACCTGGTCGAGCACGACCGGGAGCTGGCCACCGTGCTCCACCGGGCCCACGACGCCGTCCTGTCCGCCTCCTGGCGCCACGCCTGTTCGCTTCGGGTGGCCGCCCACCTGGTGGCCGTGCAGCGCCTCTGCGCCGCCGGAGCCCGACCCTCGGGCCCGGCGGGCCGCATCGGTGCGCCGTCCCTCGTCTCCGACGTCGGCGTCGTCGACCTGCGCGCCGCCTGAGCCGCTCGGCGGCAGAACCGCCCGCCGCCTCAGTCGACGTCGAGGCGGCTCAGACGCACCGCTGCCACCGCCACCAGGGCCACGACGGCGACGAGACACACGACGAGGGCCGTCACCCATCCCAGATCGGCGTGGGCCAGTTCGGTGCCCGTGCGGTCGGCGAGGATCGAGCGCGTGTAGCCCCGCACGGCCAGGCGGGCGGCCGTCTTGCCCAGGGACCCGGCGATGCCCTCCCACACGATGATGTAGGCGAGGCCCCACACGATCGCCCGCCGCACGAGCAGACCCAACAGGACGAAGGCGGCCGAGTAGGCGACGATCCCGGCGGCGCCCGCCACCAGGCTCGCCACCACGACCTGCCCCCCGCCGCGGGCGACGGCGGCGGTGGCGACCACGGGGACCAGGGCCACGGGAACGGCGACCGTCACCGACGCCGACCAGGCGCCCGCCACCAGGGGCCAGCGGTCGAGGGGGCGCAGCCACAGGTACACGAGGGTGCCGTCGTCGCGCAGATCGCCGAAGGCGGCCGAGGCGAACACCAGGGCCACGATGGGAACGACCAGGGTGAGCCCCAGGGCGTTGGTGACGTCGACGGCGGCCCGGTGGTGGTCGTACACCTCCGAGGAGACCCCGACCGCCCACCCCACGATCACCGACACGGCACCGAGCAGGCCGAGGGCCAGCAGGCGGCCCCGGGTCACCAGCTGGCGCCACACCAGGGCGTGGGTGAGGCGCCAGGCCCGGGCCGGGGACACCGGGCCCGGTCGGCGCCGGGCCGGGGGACGGGCCGTGTCGGTCATCGACCCTCCACGAGGTAGCGGAACACCGATTCGAGGTCGTCGTCGAGGGGCACGACCTCACGCAGGCGGATACCCAGGTCCCGGGTGAGGGGGGCGAGGCGGCGCCCGAGGGCGTCGACGTCGTCGGTGTCGACCACGACCCGCCCCTCGGCCACCGACACGGCGACGGCCAGCCCGTCGCCGACGAGGGCGGCGGCCAGGGGTCGGGGATCGTCCACCCCCACCAGGACACGGTGGGGCCGGTCGTCCATGAGGTCGCGCAGGGCGTGGTAGTCGCCCGTGGCCGCCAGACGACCCTGGGCGATGACGAGCACCCGCGACCCGAGACGGGCCACCTCGTCGAGGACGTGGGACGACACGAACACGCACCGACCCCCGGCCGCCCACTCGTGGAACAGGGCGATCATGCGCCGCCTCTGCACCGGGTCGAGGCCCGACAGGGGCTCGTCGAGGATCAACACGTCGGGCTCGTTGACGAGGGCGGCCGCCACCTTGATGCGCTGGCGCATGCCCTTGGAGTAGGTGGCGCAGAGCCGGTCGCCCGCCTCGGTGAGCTGGACACGCTCCAGGGCCCAGCGGGCCACGGCGGCGGGGTCGTCGACCCCGTGGGTGGCCGCCGCCAGGGTCACGAACTCGAGACCCGAGAGGCGGTCGAAGAGGCCGTCTTGCTGGGGGACCAGCCCGATCCGGCCCCGCACCTCGCGGTCGCGTCGCGGGTCGCGGCCGAGCACCGCCACCCGCCCTCCCGTCGGAGGGGTCAGCCCGCACAGGACCCGGAACAGGGTCGACTTGCCCGCCCCGTTCGGACCCAACAGGGCCGTCACGCCGGGCCCGACGGTGAACGACACCTCCGACACCGCCACCACGTCGCCGAACACCTTGGTGACCCCCTCGACCTCGATCAGGGGGGCAGCACCGGGACCCGCCGACGAAGGACCGGGTGACGGGGATGTCGGCGTCGCGGAACCCCCCGGGGGCGGGGGTGGGGGCAGGGAACTCACCGGACCGCCTCCACGCGCCGGTAACGCAGCCAGACCGTGCCCAGTCCCACCAGTGTCCAGCCGGCATTGGCGGCGACCACGCTCGCTGTCGACAGCTCCGGGAACCCACCCGCTTCGCCGTAGATCCGTTCGACCAGCTCGAAGGGCATGTTCACCAGGTCGATCATGCGCCAGGCGTCGGCCAGCCCCGCCCCCGCGACCAGGGCCTCGCTGACGGCGCCGGAGCCGAGCAGGGCCAAGATGACGCCGACCGAGGCGAACGCCCGCCGGTCGGTCAGGCTCGACGCGGCCAGGCTGACGGCGGTGTAGGCGGCCGAGACCGCCAACCCCGACCCGACGATGCGCCCCGCCGTCGACGCCCACGCCGCCACCCCGTCGGGGCCACCACCCTGGACGGTGAAGGCCACCAGCAGGAACAGGGGCGGCCCCAGGGTGACGATGGCCAGGGCGAGTCCGACGGCCAGGGCCTTGGCCGCCAGGTAGGTGGACCGGGTCAGGGGGGTCGACAGGTACAGGGCGAGCATCCCGTCGCGCCGGTCGCGGACGAGGACCTCAGGGGCGACCAGGGCACTGAACACGACGATGGCCGAGCCGATGAAGCCGTAGTACTCGGAGTAGGAGGTGAGGATCTGCTCGGCGACCAGGTCGGTGTCGAACAGGACGGCCAGGCCGGTGAACACCAGGGCGGGGACGTAGGCGATGGCGGCGGAGGCCACCGGGAAGATCTTGTGGCGGGCGGGCCGGCCGAGCCCGAGGGTGGCCCGGAGGCTGTGGCGGGCCACGGACCAGACGGCACCCCCGATGCCCGACCGCGGTCCCTCGTAGGCCCGGTAGCCCCGGTCGAGGATCCGGGCCCGGTCGGCGCTCGCCTCCGGCGCCGTCACGGGCCACCCCCGATGCCCGGTCCGACAGCCACCCCGGCCCGCTCCTCGTCCTGGAAGAGGTCCTCGAGGCTGCGCCGACGGGGCTGGAGGCGTCGCAGGCGGGCGCCGGCGTCGGCCACGGCGTCGCGGACGAGGTCGAGTACGCCCTCGGCGTCGCCGCCCCGCACGACGAGCACGGGCCCGTCGCGGTCGACCCCGAGCCCGGCGGCGACCAGGGTGGCGGCGACGGCCTCGATCGCCCCCGGACGGTCGGGAACGTCGACGAGCTCGACCTCGGCGCCCTCGTCGCCCCCGACGAGCTCCTCGAGCGGCCCCTGGGCGACGAGGCGACCGGCGTCGAGCGCCACCACGTGGTCGCTCACCTTCTCGACCTCCTCGAGCACGTGCGAGGACATGACGACGTCGATGCCGAAGTCGTCGTGCACCTGACGCACCAGGGCGAGCATCTGCTCGCGCTGGACGGGGTCGAGACCGTCGGTGGGCTCGTCGAGCAGCACCAGGCGGGGAGCGGCGGCCAGGGCCTGGGCGAGCTTGACCCTCTGGCGCTGGCCGGTCGACATGGTGCCGAGGAGGCGGAAGCGTTCCTCGCCGAGCCCCACCAGCCACAAGGTGTCGCTGGCGCGGGTACGCGCCTCGTCGCGGGGCAGGCCCCGGACCTCGGCCAGATGGCGCACGAAGTCGACGGCCCGCATGTCGTCGGGAAGCACGTTGCGCTCGGGGGCGTAACCGACGTGGGCCCGCAGGACGGCGCCGTCACGGCCGGGATCGAGGCCGAGCACCCGCACCGAGCCGGCCGTGGGACGGCGGAGTCCGAGGACCAGGGACAGCAGGGTCGTCTTGCCCGCCCCGTTGGCGCCCACGAGACCGGTCACCCCGTGGGGGACGGTGAGGTCGAGGGCGTCGAGGGCCACCACCGACCCGAAGCGCATGACGAGTCCGGTGGCGGCGAGGACCGGGGCCTGGGGATCGACGGTGACGGTCACGAGGCGTCCGATTCCGCCTGCGGACGGTCGAGGCGGCGCTCGAGCAGGACGACCCGCTTGGTGCCCCCCTCGGTGTCCTGCTCCCCGACGGGGACGAAACCGTGGCGGGTGTGGAAGCGCAGGGAGCCCTCGTTGGGGGGCCGGAGGTTGACCTCGGCCAGCATGACGGGACTGGCCGTGGCGACCCCATGGGCGGCGAAGGCCTCGTAGAGACGCCCCCCGATCCCCGCGTCGCGGTGCCCGGGCGCCACGACGACCCGGTCGACGTAGACGAAGTGGTCGTAGCGGGCGGCGAACCAGCGGTAGTTCTCGCTGGCGTAGTCGACGCCCGGACCGAGCCCGATGAGGAAGCCGGCCACCTCGTCGCCGACCCGGGCCACGAGGAAGGCGTCGGCCACCTCGGCGAACCAGGCCAGGCGCTCGGCGTCGAGGGTGCTGACCGCGGGCACGGCGCCCTGATTCAGTTCGAGGATGCGGGGGAGTTCGGTCGTCTCGACCCGCCCGATGACGGCCACGGCGCCATCCTAGGCTTCGGGTCGTGCTGCGTCTCGGGGTGCTCGACCAGTCGCCGGTTCCCGCCGGGTCCGGGCCCGCCGACGCCCTGGCCGCCACCTGTGACCTGGCCCGTCTCGCCGACCGCGCCGGCTATCACCGCTACTGGGTGGCCGAGCACCACAACAGCGAGGGCCTGGCCGGGTCGGCGCCCGAGGTGCTGGTGGGCGCGGTCGCCGCCACCACCGACCGCATCCGGGTGGGGTCGGGCGGGGTGATGCTCACCCACTACTCCCCCCTGAAGGTGGCCGAGGTCTTCGGTGTCCTCGCCTGCCTGTACCCCGGTCGCATCGACCTGGGGGTCGGGCGGGCACCCGGTTCCGACCCCGACACCCTCGTCGCTCTCGCCCCTACCGGTACCCCGACCAGCCTCGAGACCTACCCGGCCCGCGTCCGCGAGCTCGTGGCCTGGCTCGAGGGAGCCACCAGCGACCGCGGGGTGGCGGCCCGCCCGACCGCCGAACCACCCCCGGAGGTGTGGCTGCTCGCCTCCTCCATCGACTCGGCGAGCATCGCCGCCCATCTCGGGCTGCCCCTGGCCTGGGCGGACTTCATCACCACCGGCGACGGCGCCCCCATCGTGCGGGCCTACCTCGACCAGTACCGCCCCTCGCCGGGCCGGCCCGAGCCGAGGGCGCTGGTGGCGGTCGGGGTGATCTGCGCGGATTCCGACGCCGAGGCCCACCGTCTCGCCTCGTCGGTGTACCGCTGGCGCGCCGGTGGTCTACGCGGCCCCGTTCCCCCGCCCGACCCCGCTCCGGGTGACCGTCCCTCCGACGACACGCCCGCCCCCGGGCCCGGCACGGGGGTCACACGGGTCGGGCCCCGACGACGACCCCTCGTGGTCGGATCCCCCGCCACCTGCCGCGACCGGCTCTCGGCGATCGCCGACGCCCACGGGGTGGACGAGCTCATGGTCGTCACCATCGTCTTCGACCACGAGGCCCGGCGCCGCAGCTACGAGCTGCTCGCCGAGGCGTTCGCCCTGTAGTCCCGCGTCAGGGGCGCACCGACCCGCGCCGGCGCCCCC
>RFFY01000438.1 GCA_003697065.1 Actinomyces sp.
CGCCCGCCTCCGCCGCCCGGGTGGTCAGGGCAGCGGCGGGAACGGGACTGTCGCCGGGTTCGATCCGGGTGAACCGGGGGGCCGTCGCCGCCCTCCCGGCACCCCTCGACTCGCCCCGCTGGCGCGCGGCGGGTCGGGCGGTGCGGGAGGCCGCCGCCGGCGACGGGGACCCGGAGGCGGTGGTGGCGGCGGCGCGCGCGGCGCTCGCCGCCGGCGGCCACGATCCCGACGGCGAGCTCCTCGCCTGGTGGTGCGCCCGCCTGTCACCCGGCGCGTGAACACTGTGACCGATCCCACTTGACCGGAGGTCTAGGCTCTCGTTCACTTGAGCGATCATCGTGAGTGGGCCCGGCCCGCGCCCCGTGTCACCGAGCGTGGCACCGACCCGAGACCTCGCCCGGTGCCGTCCGGCCCGGGCGGCGACTCCCCCGGAGCCGTGCGACCCGACGACCTGACACCGCCGACGCCGACCCCGACCAGCCGCTTCCCGGCCGGTCTCCCGGTGACCGGTGCCTGGCTCCCCGGGGATCCGGTCGGCAACCGGCGCTTCGCCGACGTCGACGAGGGGCGCCCCTTCGCCCTCGAGGGCGGGGGACGGCTGCCCTCGGTCACCCTGGCCTACGAGACCTGGGGCGAGCTCGACGCCACCGCCTCCAACGCCATCCTGGTGTGCCACGCCCTGACCGGTGACTCCCACGCCGCCGGGCCGCTGGGGCACGGACACCGCTCACCGGGGTGGTGGGACGATCTGATCGGGCCCGGGCGCCCCCTCGACACCGACCGCTGGTTCGTCGTGTGCTCCAACGTCCTTGGCGGGTGCCAGGGCTCGACAGGGCCGGCCTCGCCCCACCCCGTGGACGGGCGGCCCTGGGGATCCCGTTTCCCGACGGTCACCATCCGCGACATGGTCCGGGCCCAGGCCCGCCTCCAGCGTCATCTCGGCATCGAGCGCTGGTTGTGCGTGATCGGCGGCTCCATGGGGGGCATGCAGGTTCTCGAGTGGGGGGCGATGTTCCCCCGGCGGGTGGCCGCTCTCGCCCCCCTGGCCACCTGCGCGCAGGCCAGTGCCCAGCAGATCGCCTGGTCGGCGGTCGAGAGGCTCGCCATCGCCCAGGACCCGGCCTGGCGCGGCGGTGACTACTACGACGCCGCCCCCGGGGAGGGGCCGTGGCGGGGCCTGGCGCTGGCGCGCGAGATCGCCCAGATCACCTACCGGTCCGAGGTCGTTTTCGCCGAGAGGTTCGGCCGCGAGGTCCACGACGCCCACCACGAGTTCGAGCCCTGGGCCCGTTTCGAGATCGAGTCCTACCTCGACCATCACGGTCAGAAGCTCGTGCGCCGCTTCGACGCCAACTCCTATCTCCTGCTCAGCCGCGCCATGGACCTCCACGACCTCGCCCGGGGTCGCGGCTCGCTGGGGTCGGCCTTCGCTCGCATCACCGCTCCCGTGTTCACGGCGTCCATCACCTCCGACACCTTGTACCCGCCCCACCAGCAGGTCGAGATCCGAGACGGCATACGGGCGGCGGGTGGCCGTTGCGAGTACCTGGTCATCGACAGTCCCCAGGGCCACGACGGCTTCCTGTTGGAGACGGCGGCCTTGGCCGAACCCCTCGTCGCCTTCCTCGACGCGGTCGAAAAGCACGAGATCGAACGCGGCGGCTGAGGTGCCCGAGCTCCTCGAGGTCGAGGCCTACCGGCGGGCCGCCGAGGCCCTGGTCGGCTCGACGATCACGGCGGTCGAGGCGCCCGACGACTGGTACCTGAAGGGTGTCGACGCCGCCACCGTGAGCGACGCCCTCGTCGGAAGCCGGATCGAGGGGGTACGCCGCCACGGCAAGCTCCTCCTGGTCGACACCGACGGACCCGTGCTCGGTCTGCGTTTCGGGATGACCGGGCGCCTCCTGGTCGACGGTGAGGCACCCATCGAGCGTCTCGAGTACGGCTCGTCACGCGACGAGCCGGCGTGGGACCGCTTCCGTCTGCGGGTCGACGACGGCCGGGAGCTCGTCGTGCGGGATCCCCGACGCCTCGGCGGGGTCGAGCTCGATCCCGACGAGTCCCGCCTGGGTCCCGACGCCGCGACGGTCGATCTGCGCACCTTCCGTCGGGTCCTGGCCGGGGGTCACGCCCCCGTCAAGGCCCGCCTGATGGACCAGTCCCGTCTCGCCGGTCTGGGCAACCTGTTGGTCGACGAGATCCTGTGGCGGGCCGGTGTGGCTCCGGGCCGGCCCGTCGACAGTCTCGACGACGACGAGATCCGGCGCCTCCACCGGGCCCTGCGCCGGACCCTCGAGCTCCTGGGTCGACGAGGGGGCAGCCACCGGGGCGACCTGGGCCCCGAACGGCACCCGGGGGGAACCTGCCCCCGGGACGGGACGCCTCTGGAGCGGAGCTCGGCCGGAGGGCGGACCGGGTGGTGGTGCCCGACCCACCAGAGATGAGGGGGCAGGGTGCCCGCCGAGGCCGCGGCCGACCGGGCCGGACGCTAGCGTTGCGGGTCATGGCGCGACACGCGGGACGCCTCGGCCTCGCCTCGGCGATGGTGACCATGGCGCTCGTGGCGCTACCGGCGGTGGCAGCGGCCCAACAGGACACCGCCGCCTTCGACGGGCGCAGCACCCAGGACACGGTGCGCGTCGTCGTGGGCTCTCTGGTGGGGCTCGCCGGTGTGGTGTTCGTCCTCCTGCTCGTCTACGTGTGGCACACCAGTCCCCGCCGCCGCCTCCGTGTGGCCCTGCGCCGCCTCGACGCCGAGGAGACCCTCGACGAGGGCGAGGACGGCATGACCGCGGTCGCCCGCTCGGGCGACGGCACCGGTGGGGGAGTGGCGCTCGAGGAGATGCTGGCCGAGCTCGGGGAGGCAGCGGAGGCCGGGGAGGTGGCGCCGCCTGCGAGCGCCGGCTGACGGCCGGCGGTAGCGTGCGCGGCCATGGCAGAGGCATTCGACGTCCAGGCGATGATCCAGCGCTTCCGGGAGCGGGCCGAAGCGGTGAAGCGGCGCAACCTCCCCCCGGTCGGCGGTGAGGAGAGGCGCCGCTTCCTGGAACAGGCCCAGATCGACTTCCAGGACTTCGCCATCATCGGCGATGCGGTCGGTCGCCTCGAGAACGGGATCCTGACCCTGACCGTCGATCTGCGGCCCCCCGAGGCCCGCGGTGACGGGAGCGACGACACCGGCGGGTGACCCCGCGGCGTGCCGCCACTGTCTAGTGTTGTCCGTCGTCGGGAGATCCCTGGACGTGTGACATCGAGGAGTCGGGATGAGCGACGAGCACGACGAGCAGGTACCCGAGCCGCCGCCCCCTCCCGAGCCGCCGCCCCC
>RFFY01000439.1 GCA_003697065.1 Actinomyces sp.
CCCGTCCCGAAGTGACGGCGGCGGCGGCGCCTGTCCCGTCCCGAGGTGACGGCGGCGAGGGCGCCCGTGCCAGACTCGCCGGCGTGAGCGTCACCTTGTCCGAAGCCGAATCGCGCCGCCTCGCCGCCCACGTCGGGGTGCCGGTGTCCCCCTTCGTCACCGCCACCGATCCCGACGAGGCCGTGGCGGCGGCGGCGGGGCTCGACCGTCCCCTGGTGGCCAAGCTGTGCGGGCGGGCCATCGCCCACAAGACCGAGCGGGGTCTGGTCCGGCTCCGCCTCGCCGACGACGCCGCCCTGGCCGCCGCCACCGCCGAGTTGCTCGGGGCCGCCACCGCCGACGACGGACCCGTCGAGGTCCTGGTGTCCACCATGGTCGCCGGCAACCGCGAGTTCATCGCCGGCACCACCGTCGATCCCACCTTCGGGCCCGTCGCCATGATCGGGGTGGGCGGGATCCTCGCCGAGGCCGTGCGCGACGTGGCGTTCCGCCTCGTGCCCCTCGAACCCGTCGACGCCGCCGAGATGATCGAGGACCTGAGCACCCGCCGCCTCCTCGACGCCTTCCGCGGTGAGCCTCCCGTCGACCGGGCGGCTCTGGTCGACGCCCTCGTCGCCGTGTCCCGCCTGGCCACCGAGGTGCCCGGGGTGGTGTCGGTCGACCTCAATCCCCTCATCATCAGCGAGGGTCGACCCGTCGCCGTCGACGCCCTCGTCGAGGTCGACGATCCCGACGCCGCCCTCGCCGTCGTGGAGGCCAGCGTCCGATGAGCCGCGACCTGTCACCCCTGTTCGACCCGGCCGGCATCATCGTGACCGGGGTGTCGAGCCACCCTGGCAAGTTCGGCTTCGTCACCCTCCACAACCTGCTGACGGCGGGCTACCGGGGCGCCATCTTCCCCGTGGGGCGCGAACCGGGCCGGGTCCTCGACCGCGAGGTCCTGGGATCGATCGACGACGTTCCCGAGGGGGCGGCCGACCTGGTGTTCGTCTGCACTCCGCCGTCCCTCAACGAGGGGATCCTGCGGGCGTGCGCCGCCAAGGGGGTACGGGCCGCCTTCGTGGCCGCGGCCGGCTACCGCGAGGCCGGACCCGACGGCGCCGAGGCCGAGCGGCGACTCGTCGCCCTCGCCGACGAGCTCGGGATCGTCCTGGCCGGCCCCAACGGTCAGGGCGTGGTGTCGACGCCGGCGTCGATGTGCGCCCAGATCGTCGCCCCCTACGCCCCGCCCGGGCGCATCGCCGTGGCGTCCCAGTCCGGCAACTTCGTGTCGTCCTTCCTCAACCTGGCGCACCACACCGGTGTCGGCATCTCCCGGGCGGTGTCGGCCGGCAACGCGGCGGCGCTGGGCATCGTCGACTACCTCGAGTGGTTCGCCGACGACCCCGAGACCTCGGTCGCCATCGCCTACCTCGAGTCGGTGGGCAGCGAGGGCGAGGGCCGCCAGATGGCCGAACGCCTGCGGCGGGTGAGCGAACGCCTCCCGGTCGTGGTGGTGAAGGGCGGGGCGTCGGCCGCCGGGGCGCGGGCGGCCGCCAGCCACACCGGTGCCCTCGCCGCCGACGACGTGGTGTTCGACGGCATCGCCCGTCAGGTCGGGCTGATCCGGGCCCGCGACGTCGAGGAGGCCTTCGAGGCGGCGGCCACCCTGGCCACCCAGCCCCTCCCCGGTGGCAACCGGGTGGTGGTCGTCACGACCGTCGGGGGGTGGGGCGTCGCCGCCGTCGACGCCATGGCCGACACCCGTCTCGATCCCATCGCCTTGCCACCCGACCTCTTCGAGGCCGTCGACGCCCTCCTGCCGCCCCGCTGGAGCCGCAACAACCCCATCGACATGGCCGGCGGCGAGACCCGCGACACCGTCCCGCGGATCCTCGAGTTGGCGGCCTCGCATCCCGACGTCGACGCCGTGCTGTTCCTCGGGCTCGGCATCCAGTCGAACACGGCCGCCATGATGCGCTCGGGCCCCTTCTGGCCCGGGCACGGACTCGAGCGCATCGTCGCCTTCCACGAACGCCAGGACACGCGCTACGCCCGGGCCGTCGCCGAGATCGCCGAGGCGACCGGCACCCCGGTCCTGGCCGCCACCGAGCTCGCCGTCGCCCGTCCCGACAACCCGGGACCCGCCACCCTGCGCTCGCTCGGCCGCCTCTGCCACGCCTCGGCCGGGCGGGCCGTGCGCTCCCTCGACCTGCTCGCCCGCCACGCCGCCTGGCGCCGCGCCCGCAACCTGACCTGACCCCACCACAACCCGTTCTGGCTCCCCCAGCGACCGTCGCGCAGGTGCTCAGGGCGCCAGAACGCAGGGGGTCAGGGCGGCCACGAGGAGGGGAGGCGGACCACGCGGCGACGGCGACGGGCCTGGCGCCACCGCGCCAGGCGCGAGGGCCTCGCCGGCGACGGCCGCTCCGGTGGCTCGAGGGCGGCGAGAGCGGCGGCGAAGGCCTCACCGTCGGGCCAGCGCTCGTCGGGATCCTTGGCGAGGCCCCGCAGGATCACGGCGTCGAAGGCCGGGGAGACCGGCGCATGCGACGAGGGCGGATCGGGAGGCGCCGACACGTGGGCCTCGAGCACCTCGGTCCGGTCCCCGTAGAAGGGTGCCCGTCCCGTCGCGGCGCGGTAGAGGGTGGCGGCCAGCGAGTACAGATCCGAGCGGGGCCCCACGGGGCGCCCCGACAGGGCCTGCTCCGGCGAGGTGTACAGGGGCGAGCCGTACACCCGGTCGGGCACCAGCTCGTCGGCCGCGACGGCGTCGAGGTCGAGGGCCAACCCGAAGTCGAACAGCACCGGCGGCCGACCCGCGGCCAACAAGACGTTGGAGGGCTTGACGTCGCGGTGCACGACACGGGCCTCGTGCACCCCGGCCAGGGTGCGGGCGACGCTCACCCCCAGTGCCACCACGTCGGGCTCGTCCAGGCGGTGCCCGGGCGGGAGGAGCTCGGCGAGGGTCGGGCCCCGCACCAGCTCCATCTCGCAGACCAGCAGGCCCGCGATCTCGCCGAAGAAGTACACGGCGGGAACGTTGGGATGGCCGATACGCCGCATGACCCGCCACTCCCGCTCGAACCCACGCCGGACCTCGGGGTCGCCCATCGCCAAGGGTGTCAACACCTTGAGAGCCCGGTGGCGACCGGCCCGGTCGGTGACCTCGTAGACGTCGGCCACCGTCCCCCGACCCAGATGATCGACGATGCGGTACCGACCGAAGTCGCGTCCCACGATCAAGGGCCGCTCGACCATGCCCGCCGACCCTAGCCTCGTCGCCCATGAGCGACGCGAGCCCCACCACCCGGCCCGACGGCGACGTCTTCGACCGCATCCGCCGCTCCTGCGCCCGGGTGGCCGACGCCGCCACCCACGTGCGCATCGACCCCGAGCGGCTCGAGGTGTTCGCCGACGAGCTGCACACCCGTCTCATCGACGAGATCGTCGACGCCGACCCGGGCCGCCGTCACCTCGGTGACGACGAGGCCACCGCCGCCTTCGTCGTCACCCTCGACGCCGTCAACTTCGGCTCGGGCTGGTTCCCGGTCCTGGCCAAGCGGCCGGGCCTGTCCGGCTACCACACCATCGCCACCGCCCTGGGCGAGCACGTCGAACGCCACGGTCCCCCCACCCCCGCCGAGCTCCGCTCCCTCGACACCGCCCGGGTGGCGGCGATCTTCGGCCAGGACCCAGCCGGACCCGCCGGCGAGCTCATGGCCCTCTTCGCCGCCGCCCTGCGGGACCTGGGCCGTCTCGTCGACACCGTCGGGGGCGGGACCTTCACCGGCCTGATCGGCGAGGCGGGCGGGTCGGCGGCGGCCCTGGTGGAGATCCTCGACACCCTGCCGGCCTTCCACGACGTGCACCCCTGGCGCCACCCCGCCACCGGCGAAACCCTCGATGTCCACCTCTACAAGCGGGCCCAGATCACCGCCAACGACCTCCACCTGGCCTTCGGGGGGCGGGGGCCGGGCCGCTTCGAGGACCTCGACCGGCTCACGATCTTCGCCGACAACCTCGTCCCCCACGTGCTGCGGGTCGAGGGGGTGCTGGTGTTCGA
>RFFY01000440.1 GCA_003697065.1 Actinomyces sp.
AAACGCCGGTCTGGGAAGATGGCCGCATGGCCGAACACCGCATCGTCGCCCCCGCCTCCCTGGCACCGCCCGCCGCCGCCTACGCCCACGCCGTCGTCACCAGCGGTGCCACCCGCCTCCTGCACACCTCGGGTGTCGTACCCGTCGCTCCCGACGGCACGGTGCCGGCGTCCCTGTCCGAGCAGGCGGCGCTGGTGTGGGCGAACCTGGCCGCCATCGTGGCCGAAGCCGGATTCGACACCCGCGACATCGTGTCGGTCACGACCTACGTCGTGGCCGGTGAGGATCTCGAGGTCGTCATGGCGGCCCGCGACCGGGCCCTGGGTGGCCATCTGGCCGCCTCGACCCTGGTCACGGTCCCCGCCCTGGCCCGCCCCGAGTGGCGCCTCGAGATCGCCCTGGTGGCGGCCGCCTGACCCGCCCCCCCGCCACCGGTCACGATCCGGCGGCGAGGGCCTCCATCTTCTGCCACAGGGCGGCGGCGCCGATCTCGCCGCTCACCCGCTCGACGACGTGCCCGTCGGCGTCGACGAACACCCACAGGGGCGTCCCGGTCAGCCCGAACGCCCGGGCGGCGGTGTTGTTCTCGTCGTCGTTCATGACCGGCCACGGCCAGCCCTCCGACTCCAGCCAACGGTCGGGCGGGTAGTTGGCGGCGTTCTCGTCGACGAGGGTGCTGACCGTCTGGACCTCGATGCCGCCGGGTACCGGATGGTCGGCGAGGTAGCCGGTGACGTCGGCGACGTCGCGCTGGCAGTGGGGGCACCAGTGGGCCACGAAGGCGACCACCCGGGGCGAGCCGTCGTTGGTGAATGCCAGGGGCGAGCCGTCGAAGGTGCGGCCCTCGAGCTCGGGGGCGGTCATCCCGACGGCCGGGTCGGGGGTGCCCGGGGCGACGGTCGGGGGCAGGGTCTCGCCGGTCACGACCACGTCGCTCACGTACACGCCGGTGGGTTCGCTGTTCTGGCTGGACCGACCGACCATGATCCCGGCCAGGATGCCGAAGCCCACGACCCCGACGACGATCACGATCGGCAGCCAGGGCGGCAGACCCCGCTCGGGCCGCGAGGAACGATGGGTGGTGCGGGTGGGACGGACGCGGTTGCTCACGGGACCAGGGCCTCCTCGGGGGGAACCGAACCGGCGGATCCGGGGTCGGGGGACGGGGACTCGTTCAGCACCCGGGTGGTAGCCAGCACGGCGAGGATCAGGGCGAATCCGCTGCCGGCCATCCAGGGGATGGTGATCAGGCCCCACTCCTTCACATAGGGGATGGAGCAGCGCACCAGGGCGCTGCACGAATCGGACTCCAACGTCGGCCACTGCTGGACGATCCAGTGCCACACCGACACGCCCAGCCCGCCGCCGGCCAGGATGGCGGCCGGGAGGCGGGCACCCTCGTCGCGGCGGACGGCCGCCACCCCCAGGATGACGACCAGGGGGTACATGGCGATGCGCTGGAACCAGCACAGGCGGCACGGCACGAAGTGGGCGACCTCGGAGTAGTACACGGAGCCCAGGGTGCACACGGTGGCCACGACGGCCGCCAGTGCCAGGGCCCGGTCGCGTACCCACCACACCAGCTCGTCGAGAAGGGGGAGACGGGGCCCGGCCACCAGGCCGACGACGATCACGACGACACCGAGGTCGGCGGCCACGGCCAGCACGGCGAAGAAACGGTTCATGGCCGCCACGTCCATGCTCAGCCCTCGGTGGCGACCGGGGGGCGGCGGGCCGGTACCGGGACCTCGCCGGCGACGGTGGTGCGCAGCATCTCGCGGCGCGCTCCGTGGTAGTCGTTCAGGGGCAGGTGCCAGGTGCACCGATCGTCCCAGATGACCAGGGTGCCGGGACGCCAGCGCACCCGCACCCGGTGAACCTCGGCGGTCACGACGTCGGTGATCAGGTCGAGCAGGGCCCGGGCCTCCTCGTTGCGCCACCCCTCGATCCCGACCGTGTAGACGGGATTGACGAACAGGACCTCGCGGCCGGTGCCGGGGTGGCGGCGCAGGAGGGGATGGCGGCGGGTGACCAGCCCCTCCTCACCCCAGGAGATGTCCATGTTCTCGAGGAGGGCGTTGTGGCCGGCGTCGGGCCCGTAGCCCACCTTGGCCGAGTGGACCCCGTCGAGACCCGCCAGGACCGAACGCAGGCCCTCCGAGAGCCACTCGGTGGCCAGGTAGAGGTTGGCGAAGCAGGTGTCGCCCCCGTGGTCGGGGACGTCGACGGCGTACAGGCAGGTGTAGGCGGGCGGGCGCTCGAGGAAGGACCAGTCGCTGTGCCAGGCACCCCCGAACACGACGGGAACGGCCTCGTCGGCCTCCTTGACGACCCGGACCACGCCGGGGTGGTCGGGCAGGGAGCGGACGAAGGGACCCTCGCCAGGCTCGCCGAGGAGACGGGTCACGGCAAGAAGGCGGGCCGGGTCGAGATCCTGGTCACGCACGACGAGCACGAGGTGGCGGTCGAGGGCGCGGCCCAGGTCGGCCACGAGGGCGGGATCGGGCCGCTCGGCCAGCGCCGCCAGGTCGACCCCGACCAGTTCGGCGCCCAACGCCCCCGCCAGGGGCCGCAGGTCGAGACCGATGGAGGGGTCGGCGGCGTTGCGGGCGTGGTCGACGGCATGGAAGCGCATCGTCGGGGACCCTACCGTCCGCGGAGACCGGGGTTCGACGCGGCCGCGGGTCACCGCCGGGAGCCGGAGCGGGCGCCGGTGGAGGCACCCAGCAGGGGACCTAGGTCCCTGGAAGGCGGCCGGCTCCCTCGGCGTTGATGTGACACGGGTGGCGTCCGACGCCACCGACGCCGACACCAGGAGGTTCCCGTGAACGCCCCCACCGAGACCCGCTTGTTCACCGAGGAGGGTGCCGACCTGTTCAGGACGGTCGCCGTGTCGATGCTCGTGGCGATGATCGTCGTCACGGCCGTGATGACCCTGGTCGTGAAGGCCATGGCCCCCGACTGGTCGACCGGGGGAGCCTTCGGCATCGGTGCCATGGTCGGCTTCTGGTCGAGCCCCCTGGTGGGCGGGGTGGTCGGCAACGGCATCCACCACTACCGCATGCACCGGGCCGGGCGGCCGGCGGCCGACGAGGAAGCCGTCCCCGGTCACGGCCCCGGCGGTCACGCCGCCCTCGCCTGATCCCGGGCGGGTGGGTCGCCTCAGGCCGACCGGGTCTGACGCCGACCGGGTCTGACGCCGAGCGGCTCCGACATCGAGGGGGCCCGAGGCCGACCGGGTCTGACGCCGAGCGGGCGCGCCCTCTAGCGTCGCGCCCATGACCACCAGCCCCGAGCCGGCGGGCCCCGACCCCTTCGCCGCCGCCCGCCTCGGTCCCGTCACCGTCCCCAACCGCTTCGTCAAGGCGGCCACCTTCGAGGGGATGGCCCGGGACAATCTCGTCACCGACCGCCTCGTCGACTTCCACCGGGCGATGGCGGCGGGCGGGGTCGGGACGACGACCCTGGCCTACTGCGCCGTGTCGTGGGACGGACGGGGAGCACCGAACGAGATCGTCATGCGGCCCGAGGCCGCCGAGGGACTGGGACGCCTGGTCGACGCCGTGCACGACGAGGGGGCGGCGGCGTCGATCCAGCTCGGACACGCCGGGCCCGTCGGTGCCGCCGTCGGCGGGGGCGGACTCGCCCCGTCACGGGTCTTCGCCGCCCAGGGCCTGCGCTTCACCCGCCCCGCCGGCGTCGACGACCTCACCCGCATCATCGGCGACTTCCGCGCTGCCGCCCGGCTCGCCGTCGACACCGGCTTCGACGTGATCGAGCTCCACTTCGGACACGGCTACCTGGTCAGCGCCTTCCTCAGTCCCCGCCTCAACCGGCGCGACGACCAGTGGGGCGGTTCGCTCGAGAACCGGGCCCGCCTCGCCCGCCGCATCGCGAGCGAGGTCCGCGAGGAGGTCGGCGACCGGTGCGCCGTGATCGCCAAGATGAACATGGCCGACGGGGTGCCGGGGGGACTGTGGCTCGACGAGAGCGTCGAGGTCGCCCGTCTCCTCGAGGCCGACGGTGCCCTCGACGCCCTCGAGCTCACCGGCGGCTCCTCCTTCGAGAACCCCATGTTCCTGTTCCGCGGCGACGCCCCGATCCGCGAGATGGCCGAGATGTTCCCCGGGCCCCTCAAGTGGGGATTCAAGCTCCTCGGTGGGCGCTACCTGAAGACCTACCCCTTCGAGGAGGCCTACTTCCTGCCCTACGCCCGCCAGTTCCGGGCCGCCGTCGACCTGCCCCTCATCCTGCTCGGGGGCATCACCCGGCTCGACACGGTGACCGCCGCCCTCGCCGACGGGTTCGACTTCGTGGCCATGGGACGGGCCCTGCTGCGGGAACCGGATCTGATCGGGCGGTGGCGGCGCGGCGACACCCACGACTCGCTGTGCGTGCACTGCAACATCTGCATGCCCACCATCTACCGGGGCACCCACTGCGTGCTCGTCCCGCCCGACCAGCGCCCCGGTCACCGCATCCACGCCGTGTGACGCCGACAGGCGCGCCGCACACCGCTCGGATGCGCCGGGCCGACCGGCGCGCCCTCAGGCGCCGGCGGCGAGGAAGTCCTCGACGAGCTCGACGAAGCCGGCCGGGTCGACGAGGTGGGGGAAGTGGCCCACACCGTCGCGGACCTCGAGGCGGGCCCCGGGGACACGCTCGGCCAACCAGGTGGCGTACCCGGGCCCCGGGTCGCTGCCGTGGACGGCCAGGTAGGGAACCCGCACTCCCGACAGGACGTCGTCGATGCGGGCGGCCAGCTCGTCGGGTGAGGAGTCGAGCAGGGGGGACCACACCCCGAGCACGACCTCCGGGTCGGCGGCGGCCACGAGCTCGTCGACACGGGCCCGCAGCTCGTCGCCGCCGGCGCCGACCATGCCGGCGAAGACGGCCGCCAGGGTCGGGCGGAAGCGTTCGGGTGAGCGCAGGTCGTCGGCGATGGCCGACACCAAGGCGACCATGTCGCCGAGCACCAGGGGCTGGTCGACGTCGACGACCGCGGCCACCTCCGACACCGCCGCTGCCGCCGTGACGACGAGCCCCCCGAGGGAGTGTCCGACCAGGACCGGGGTGTCGAGACCGAGACCGGCGACGAGTTCCAGGAGATCGGCGGCCAGGCGCTCGAGCTCGTAGGGGCCCTGGCGTCCCGAGGCCCCGTGGCCCCGCTGGTCGTAACGGACCACCGTGTGGCGGGCGGCGAAGGCGTCGACCAGGGGGTCCCAGGAAGTGAGGTCGTCGGTGAGGCCGTGCACGAGCACCATCGGCGGCCCGGACCCGGCTCGACGCCAGACGAGATCGACCCCGTCGCTGGTGGTGAACTCGCCCTGCTCGATCGTGCTCATGCGCCGACCCTAGCGATCCGGCGGTCGCCGGCGCGGCGCCGCCCCCGCCGGGCCCCTAGGGTGCGCCCATGGATCCCTCCGCCGACGAGCCCTCCCCCGGTCCGGCCACCGCCGCCCTGCCGCCCAACCACCACGGTGACCATCCCGGCTTCCGTGGCCCCGTCAGCTACCTGATCGGCCTGTCGATGGTCGTCGCCCACCGCCACGACGCCGACCTCGTCTGCGACCTCACCGGCGTCGGTGCCGGTGACACCGTGGTCGACATCGGGTGCGGTCCCGGAACGGCCGCCCGGATGGCGGCCCGGCGGGGGGCCGCCGTCACCGGCATCGACCCCTCCCCCGCCATGTTGCGCCTGGCCCGCCTCCTCACCGTCGTGCAACCCTGGCGGCGCACGGGGCCCGTCACCTGGCTGCAGGCGGGCGTCGAGGACATGCCGCTGGCGGACGACTCGACCTCCACGTGCTGGTCCCTCGCCGCGGTGCACCACTGGCCGCACCTGGAGGAGGGGCTGGGCGAGGTGCACCGGATCCTGCGGCCCGGGGGCACCTTCCTGGCCCTCGAGCGGCTCACCGAAGCCGGGGCGACGGGCATGGCCAGCCACGGCTGGACCCCGGATCAGGCCGACGCCTTCGCCCGCCTGCTCACCGACCGGGGCTTCACCGACGCCCGGGTGCAGCGCCACGAGGTCGGTCGGTCGCGCCGGGTGATCACCGTCACCGCCACCCGGCCCTGACCCCGCCGCCGGGGAGGGCGAGACCGCAGCCCGCCCTGACCCGTGGGCGCCTCGCCGCGCCGGCGGTCGTCATCGGCGGCCGTGCCGCCGGGGTGGGCGATACTGGACTCGAACCAGTGACCTCTGCCGTGTGAAGGCAGCGCTCTAGCCATCTGAGCTAATCGCCCGGGGCCGCCGATGCTAGCGCTCCGGCCGTCACGCGCCACGCCCGACGGGAGCTCGCCCGACAGGAGCTCGCCCGACGGGAGCTCACTCCAGGAGGGCACCGGGGTCGGGCGGGACGTCGACGGCATGGGCCTGCAGGATCTCGAGCGGCACGACCTCGAGGGCCCGCTGGTGGGTGGCGGCGAGCACGACCGGCGCCGCCGCCCCGTCGAGGTGGGCCCGCAACCAGTTGGCGGCCGTCACGCACCAGCGGTCGCCGGGCCGCAGTCCCGGGAAGGCGAACTCGGGTCGGGGTGTGACGAGGTCGTTGCCGATCGCCCTCTGGTGCTCGAGGAACTCGCCCGTCATGACGGCGCAGATGGTGTGGGACCCGACATCGCTGTCGTCGGTGTTGCAGCACCCGTCGCGGAACCAGCCCGTGAGCGGCTCGTGGGAACAGGGCTCGAGCTCGCCGCCGAGGACGTTGACGCTCATCGTGCACTCCCCCCCTGCCGGCCGGCCGCCGCCCGGGCCAGGTTCGCCCCGTGGGCGCGGCGCATCTCGGTCAGGGCCGCGATCCGACGCTCGAGAACGGCGAGGCGCCTCTGCAGGGCCTCGTCGACGGGGCGCCCCGCCGCCTCCCAGCGTCGCTTCAGCTCGGCCAGACGGGCCCGACGGGACCGGAGGTCGGCGGTGAGGGTCCGCCAGCGTTCGCCGCCGAAGTGGCCGTGGGCACTCAGGCCCCACTCCTCCCGGTCCAGGAACCACACCCGGGTCTCGAGCTCGGCGATCTCCTCCAGGAGGCGGCGGGCCTCGTCCCGGTCCGTCGCCAGGAACTCCGCCACGGCCCGGATCCGGTCCCGTTCGGCGGTGGCCCCGGCCAGGTCGGCGGTCACCGCCGCCTGCTCGCGGGCGGTCTCCACCGCGAACCCGGAGTCGCCCGCCGCCTCGGCGGCCAGGCGACGCCGCTCCCACTCGCGGGCCGACAGGGAACGGGCCCAGGACTCGGGCCGCCAGCCCGCCGGAGGCTCGGCGGTCAGCCCCGCCATGCCGGGGATGAGCTCGATCTGGTCGAGGTACCAGCGCAGGTTCTCCTCCACGCCCCGCTTCCCGCCCCGCAGGTCGGCCAGGGTCTCCACCAGGCGCTGCGGATCGTTCTTGTGGCGCATGAGGGCCCGGGTGGCCCGGTACAGGTCGCTGTAGCGGCCCTCGACGTCGGGGTCGAAGGCCCCGAGCAGGTTCAGGGCCAACAGGGCCCGTTCGGCGTACTTGGCGAAGGAGCGCACGGCCTTGGCCGGGCTCTCGTAGCCGGCGTGGAGGGTGTGCACGTGGTGCATCAGCATGAGGATCTGGTCGTTGAGCATGGCCCGGATCTGCTGGGCGGTGATCCCGGCCAGTGCCGGCGAACCCAGGCGGAAGTCCTCCGAGCGCATCAGGTCGTCGGGCTTGCCGCCCGCCGACTGCATGCGGATCACGATGATCTCGAGGTTGGCCATGTCGCTGTAGGTCTCGATGCCGTCCCGCAGCGCCTTGTTGACCAGCAGCTCCCACGCCGACATGAGGCGGGCCCGCTCGTCGGCGTCGGTCGCCCGGTCGATGGCGTGGCCGAGCTCGTCGAGACGTCGCATCCGGTCGCCGTAGAGCTCGTCACGGGCCCGCAGCTCGATCTCGCTGTCGAGCGTGCCCTCGGGCAGGCGGGAGCGCATCCGCTCCACGTAGCTCGCCAGCTCGGCCTCGGAGTCGGCCAGGGTGGAGCGTGCCCACTCCAGCATCGCCCGCATCCGGGTGAGGGCATCCCCGGTCAGGCCCTCGGTGAGGTTGGCGGCGAAGCGCTCCCGCTGGTGGCTGTCCATGTGCAACATGGCCGCCGCCAGGGAATTGGCCTCGACAGCGTCGGCGTGGGTCAGCTCGAAGCTGGTGTCGCCCACCGCGAGCGTCGCCACGACGCGGTCGGTGAAGGTCTCCCGGGCCTTCACCAGAGCCGGGATGCGGGTCATGACGTTCAGGTACTCGTTGACGTCGAAGGCACGGGCCGTCGTGGGCCCCGGCTCGCCGTCGGCGCGGCCCCGCGTCATCTCCACGAGCACGATCTCCCGGGCCGCCCGGCGGAGGAACTCCGAGGACCAGGAACGGTCGACGTCGGACGTCACCCCCGCCGACCCGGGCGCGATCTCGTCACCCGCCGCCTTGCGCACCGCCGCCGTGTAGTCGGCTTCCAGGCGGCGTAGGGCCGTGTCCCGCAGGCTGATCTCGTCGAGGGCGGACAGCTCCCGGCGCCGGGTCTCGCGGGCGTCGCCCTCGAGAGCGCCGAGAAGGTGCTCGATCAGGCGCTCGCGGGAGGCGCTGGCGAGCTCGAGCGCCTGCTCGGTGAAGCGGACGGCCACCCCGACCTCGACCAGGGGGTCGGCGACCTTGTCGAGTTCAGCCTGCTTCTCGGACCGGAGGCGTTCCCGCTCGGCGCCCGTGGCCGCGGCGATGAGGGGGTCGTAGTGCTCGGCGATCCGCTGACGGGCGAGGAGGCGGGCCCGGGTGCCGATCGAGTTGACCAGTCGGTTGCGCAGCTCGTTCACCCGTTCCATGAGCGGGGTCATGGCGTCGCCCCGGCTCTTGTAGACCCGCTGGAGCTGCTCCCAGGTCAGCTCGCCGAGGCGGAGGGCCTCGAAGACGGCGTCGCCGGACTCGCGGGTCAGGGGCCGGTCGTCGAGGACCCGTTCGAAGGCGGCGTCCGCCTGGCGGTTCAGGTGTCGGTCGAGGGCCACGGCCTCGGTGTCGATGGCCGACTCCAGCCGCTCGGCCACACCGCGGTAGGTGCGATTGGCACGGAGACGGGCGACCAGACCCCGGTTCATCGCCGACCCGAGGAGGGCGGCCCACACGTCGTCGGCGGACACCCCGTGACCGCGGGCCGACTCCACCACGAGCTGGGCGGCGGCATCGGCGGGGATGCCGAGGAGTTCCCCGACGACCGACTCGGCGGCCCGCCGGGTGGCGGGGTCGGCGAGCGCCTCGCGCAGGGCGGCGCTGGCTCCCACCCGCGAGACGGCACCCCGGGCGACGGCGCCGGTCGCCCCGCGGCTGACCAGCCCCGCCAGGTTGTCGACGACGGAGCGGGCGCCGATGGCCGCCAGGTCGGCGCGGTCCCACCCGACCCGGGACGCCTGGAAGCCGACGTCGAGGGCGAAGCCGAGACCCTGGTCGACGAGGATGCGCACGACGTTCGCCAGACGGGCCCCGCTCACCCCGGCCCGGCTCACCCAGGCGGCCACGCGCAGGGCCGCCAGCTCGGGCACGGCCACCGACAGGAGTATCTCGCCCGCCGTCCGCGCCGAGACCACGTCGAGCCAGCTCGCCCCGGGCAGGCGGACCGCCGTCACCCGGTCGACGGCGCGATCACCGGTCGGCATCCGGTAGCGGCGGTGTCCGTCGGGGCC
>RFFY01000441.1 GCA_003697065.1 Actinomyces sp.
ACCACCACCACCACCACGACCACGACGGCGCCGCCGACCACCACGACCACCGTCGCTCCGGGCGAGCCCGCCACCATGGAGGTGCGCGACTACTCGGGCTGGTACAGCGGCGTCGGCTACACGGCCTACACCCGCCTGCGCTTCAAGGACGCCGGCGGCAAGAACCTGAAGAAGGCGACGGTCACCGTCACCTTCACCCTCCAGGACGGGTCGACGGCCACGGTGTCCGGCAAGACCGACAAGAAGGGCAAGGTGTGGTTCTACTGGGGTGGTCTCGACCCCTCGGACTTCCCGGTCACGGTGACGGTGGACTCGGTCGTCAAGGACGGCACCACCTACAGCCCCACCCCCTCGTCGGCCACCTTGAACCTGTGAGGACCGACCGGGCTCGGAGGGATCGCATGGCCGTGCCGGGCGGGTCGGTGGCGGGGCCCCGTTAGCCTCGCGGCATGGACCGCACCCTGGTGATCTGCAAGCCCGACGCCGTCGAGCGGGGACTCGTGGGCGAGATCCTCGCCCGCTTCGAGCGCAAGGGCCTCACCCTGGCCGCCCTGGCGATGCGCACCCTCGACCGGGCCATCCTCGCCCGCCACTACGCCGAGCACGAGGGCAAGCCCTTCTACGACGACCTGGTGGCCTTCATGAGCCGGGGCCCGGTCGTCGTCGCCGTGGTCGAGGGTCCCGCCGACACCTGGCGGGTGGTGCGCGACATGATGGGGTCGACCAACCCCCTGGAGGCGGCGCCGGGCACCATCCGGGGCGACCTCGGGGTGCTGGTCACCGAGAACCTGATCCACGGCAGCGACAGCGCCGAGTCCGCCGCCCGGGAGATCGCCCTCTTCTTCGGCGACGAGCTCGTCTGAACCGGCGACGATCGGGAGAGGCCACAGTGCGTGCAGCATCGACCGCTGACCGCGACTGTGTTGCAATCAGGTGACCGTCGCCAACTAGACTGACGCCCACGACCGGCCCGCCGCCGCGGCGGCACCCACCACACCGACGGCCCCGTCGTCGCGTGCACCCGCTCACGAGGGGATTCCCCATGGTCGCAGAAGCTTTCCTGTCCGGCTTCGGAGCCGTCGTCGGCCGTGACATGGCGGTCGATCTCGGCACGGCCAACACCCTCGTCTACGTCCGGGGGGAGGGCATCGTGCTCGACGAGCCCTCGGTGGTCGCCGTCGACACCCGTGACGGCAAACCTCTCGCCGTGGGCAGCGAGGCCAAGCGCATGATCGGGCGGACCCCGGGGCACATCCAGGCCATCCGGCCCCTCAAGGACGGCGTCATCGCCGACTTCGACATCTGCGAGAAGATGCTGCGCTACTTCATCCAGAAGGTGCACCAGCGCAAGTGGGCCCGTCCCCGCATGGTCATCGCCGTTCCGTCGGGCATCACCGGGGTCGAACAGAGGGCGGTTCAGGAGGCGGCCGAGTTCGCCGGTGCCCGCAAGCCCGCCTACATCATCGAGGAACCCATGGCGGCCGCCATCGGCGCCGGGCTCCCGGTCCAGGAGGCGAGCGGCAACATGATCGTCGACATCGGGGGTGGCACCACCGAGGTGGCGGTCATCTCCCTCGGCGGGGTCGTGGCCAGCCAGTCGGCCCGGGTCGGTGGCGACGAGCTCGACGAGGCGGTCGTCGCCTACCTCAAGAAGGAGCACAGCCTCGCCATCGGGGAGCGCACGGCCGAGGAGGTCAAGATCCATCTGGGGTCGGCCTGGCCCCTCGTGGAGGAGATGCGGGCCGAGATCCGGGGACGCGACCTCGTCACCGGGCTGCCCCGGACCGCCGTGGTGTCCACCGCCGAGATCCGCGAGGCCCTCGAGGAGCCGGTCGCCGCCATCTGCGACGCCGTCAAGACCACCCTCGACAAGACGCCGCCCGAACTGTCCGCCGACATCATGGAACACGGCATCACGCTCGCCGGAGGTGGCGCCCTGCTGCACGGCCTCGACCAGCGCCTCGCCAACGAGACCGGCATGCCGGTGCGGGTCGCCGAGCACCCCCTGTTCGCCGTGGCGATCGGGTCGGGCCAGGTCCTCGAGGAGTTCGAGGCCCTGCGCGGCGTGGTCCTGAGCTCGGGCGAGTACTGAGAGCCCACCACGATCCATGGCCCTCGCCCAGAGTGCCGGGCGGCGCCGCTACCGGCTGATCCTGCTGGTCCTCACCGCGGTCACCCTGCTGTCGCTCGACTTCCGTGACGTCGGGCCTCTCGACCGGGCCCAGTCGGGGGTGCGGGACCTGCTCGAGCCCGTGGTCGGCGTGGCGTCGACCCTCACGTCGCCGGTGCGCGACGCCTGGGGCGCGGTATGGCACTACGACGATCTGAAGGCCGAGAACGAGGCCCTACGGGCCGAACTCGACGCCCTCCGCGGCGAGCAGCTGCGCGCCGAGGCCGACGTCGAGGCCTACCGCCGTCTCCTCGAGGCCACCGACCTGCCCTACTCGGGCGACCTGCCGACGGTGGCGGCCGCCGTGGTGCGCGGGCCGGTGGGCAACTTCGACGATCACGTGGTGACCATCGACAAGGGCCGCGACGACGGGATCGAGATGGGACAGGCGGTCGTGACGGGCGCCGGGCTCGTGGGTCGGGTGGCGCGCGTCGACGCCGCCACCGCCCTCGTCCAGCTCCTGTCGGACCCCGACCTGCCCGTCGGCGTCCGTCTCGTGGCGACCGACGAGATCGGGCTCGGACACGGGGTGGGGGGTGACCCGACCCGCTTCGTCGTCGACCAGGGCATCCCCTGGCCGGCCGAAGACGACCCGTCGGCCTTCCCGGCGGCGGGCAGCGCCGTGGTCACCGCCCCCGACAGCCGCTACCCGGCCGACATCCCGGTGGGGGTCGTGCGCTCCGTCGAGCCCGGGGAAGGTGGCCTCACCCAGGTCGTGACCGTCGAGCTGGCCGCCGACGTCACCGACCTGGCCTTCGTGAGTGTGGTGACCGTCGAGCCGGTCGACGAGCCACCCCGCCCGGACCTTCTCGTTCCCGTGACACCCGGCGCCACCGATGGTGCCACCGACGGGGTAGCCGACGGCGACGGCACGGGGACGGGACCGTGACCTCCCTGCGGGTGGCGGCTCTCGTGCTCGCCTGCCTCGTCGCCCAGCTGGCCGTCTTCGTCGACGTCCGGGTCGCCGGGGTCGCGCCCGAGCTGCTGGCCGTGGTGACCGTGCTCGTCGCCCTGCGCCTCGGTCCCGAGCAAGGTGCCGTCGTCGGCTTCGCCGCCGGTGCTCTCTGGGACGTCTACCTCCCCACGCCCCTGGGCGTGGCGGCCCTCGCCTACGCCCTGGCGGGCCACGTGGCCGGTCTGGCCGCCGTCGGCCTGCACGACGAGGCCCGATGGCAGCGGGTGGCCCTGGGCGGGGCCGGGTCGGCGCTGGCGGTGACGGCCTACGCCCTCGTGGGCTGGATTCTCGGGGGCACCGGTCTGGTGGGGCGTCACCTCTTCACCCTCGTGCCCCTGCTCGCCGTGGTCGACACGCTGGCGGCGGCGGTGATCGACCCGGTGGTGGGTTGGGCCGTGCGCCCACCCCAGCCCCGTGGTGGTGAGGGGCGCGATCGCCGGCGCCCGGCGTCGTGGTGGACTCTACGCCCGCGATGGTGAGCGACGTCCCTTCCTCCGACGATGCGACGGGTGTGCGTCTGCGCATCCTCGGGATCGTGGCCCTGGCCCTCTTCGGGGCGCTCTTCGCGCGCCTGTGGTATCTCCAGGTCCTCGAGCACGAGACCCTCCAGGTCCGCGCCCAGGCCAACGTCATCCGGGTCGTGACCGAACCGGCTCCACGGGGCCGGATCCTCGACCGCAACGGCCGGGTCCTCGTCGACAACCGCGTCGTCGACGTCGTCACCGTCGATCCCGAGGAGTTGGCGGCCGGCACCGACGGAGCCGACCAGCGTCGGTCGGTGCTGCTGGCCCTGGCCCGGACCCTGTCGCGCTCGGGCACCCTGGTGAAGCTCACCGACATCGAGGCCGCCCTGGCCGACCCCCAGTACGGCCCTTTCGAGTCGGTGCCGGTGGCCGTCGACGTGGCCGACGACCTCCTCGTGTATCTGGGCGAACGTCCCGACCTCTTCCCCGGGGTGCGGGTCGAGCAGCGCACGGTGCGGTCCTACCCCTACGGCACCCTGGCCGCCCACGTGCTGGGCTATGTGGGGCCCATCACCGGTGAGGAGTACGCCGAGGTCCAGGGGCGCTGGGACCCCGCGGATCCCGAGGGCAAGGCGTACCGGCGCGACGACGAGATCGGCAAGACCGGGGTCGAGCGCATGTTCGAGGACGAGCTGCGCGGTATCCCGGGACGGCGGGTGTACGAGGTCGACCGACGCGGTGAGATCGTGCGCGAGATCCTGAGCGAACGCCGCGATCCCGTTCCCGGCAACGACGTGTGGCTCACCGTCGACATCGACGTCCAGGCCCTCGTCGAGAGCCAGCTCGAGCGGGGCCTGGCCCGGGCCCGGGCCATCGGGGAGCTCGCCGCCAGCTCCCCCGACGCCGAGGACCACCCCGACATCGTGGGTCGGGCCGGGGCGGCCGTCGCCCTCGACCCCCGCGACGGCACCGTCGTGGCCATGGCCTCGTATCCGACCTACGACCCCGGCGATTTCGTGGGTGGCATCTCGGCCCGCCTCTTCGCCGAGCTCACCGACCCGGCCAACCACTCACCCATCCTCAACCGCGCCATCCAGGGCACCTACTCGCCGGGTTCGACCTTCAAACCCTTCACCGCCATCGCCGCCCTCAGCGAGGGGGTCATCGGCACCGACGGGGTGTTCCGGCTCGACGAGACCTACGACGACACGGGCGTGTACACCTACCCCTTCTGTTCGGTCGACTCCGACACCTGCGTCTTTTCGAGCCCCTTCCGGGGGGCACGGGCCGTCGATCTGCGACGGGCCCTGACGGTCTCGAGCGACACCTACTTCTACAAGCTGGCCGGGGAGGGCTTCTTCCAGCTTCCCCGCGGGCGTGACGAGGCCATCCAGACGACGGCGCGTGCCTTCGGTTTCGGCTCGCCCACCGGTGTCGCCCTGCCCTACGAGAGGTCGGGGGTGGTGCCGGACCGGGCCTATCTCGAGGAGGGCTTCAGTCGGGGGGTGTTCATCCGCGACCAGTGGTACGCCGGCGACACCATCAATCTGGCCATCGGCCAGGGTGACCTCGTCGTCACGCCCCTCCAGCTGGCCAACGCCTACGCCGCTTTGGCCAACGGCGGTGTGGTCCACCAGCCCAACCTGGCGTGGCGCGTGACCGCTCCCGACGGCAGCATCGTCCGCGAGATCGGCCCCCGTGTGCGGCGCGACCTCGACCTGCCCGACTGGCAGCGCCAGCCCATCATCGACGGTCTGCTGGGGGTGACGAGCGATCCCGACGGGACCGCCTACGAGGCGTTCAACCGCCCCGAACTCGGCGGCGTCGACTTCCCCCTCGAGACCTGGCCGGTGGCGGGCAAGACGGGAACGAGCGAGAAGGCGGGCAAGGCCGACACCGCCCTGTTCGTGGGTTTCGGACCGGTCGACGACCCCCGACGGGGCATCGACGTGGCCGGGGCACCCTCGATCGTGGTGGCGGCCGTGCTCGAGGAATCGGGCTTCGGTGGGGCGGTGGCGGCGCCGGTCGTGTCCCACGTGCTCGAGCCCGTGGCCGAAGGTGACGTCCCGGTGGCGCGGACCACCGCCGAGATCGCCGAGGAGGCCCGCCGCCGGGCGGCCGAGAGCCTGGCCGCCGCCGACGGGGGAGGAACGCCGTGACCGCCGTCCGGGCGTCGGTCCCCCCCGTGCGCCGCGAGCGTGACGACCCCTGGTGGCTCGCCCTCGACCCGCCCCTGATCGTGGCCACGGTCGGGATCACCGCCTTGGGGTTGGTCCTCGTCTACTCGGC
>RFFY01000442.1 GCA_003697065.1 Actinomyces sp.
GAGCTTGATCGGGGTGGATCCCAGCTCGAAGGCCTCGCGGAGCCGGCGCTCGAGATAACGCAGGTAGGTACGGGGCAGCTCCCGGTTGGCGAACAGGGTGAAAGTGGGCGGGTCGGTCGCGCCCTGGGTGGCGTACAGGACCCGGGCGCCCCCCGGCGCGGGGTGATCGGCCTGGGCGGCACGGATCACCTGGTTGACCGCCCGGGTGGGGACGCGGGTGCGGTAGGCGCCCACGGCCTCCCGCAGGGCCGGCCACAGGCGCCCCACGCCCCGGCCGGTGAGCGCCGACAGGCGCATGACGGGCACCTCCCCGAGGAAGGACAGACGACGCTCGACCTGGTCGGCCACGTCGAGGCGCTCTTCGGTGCCGAGGAGCTCCCACTTGTTCAACACCACGACGACAGGGCAGCCCGCGGCGTCGACCCGTTCGGCCAGACGCTGGTCCTGGTGGGTGACACCGACGGTGGCGTCGATGACCAGGAGGGCCACGTCGGCGGTGTCGATCGAGCGCAGGGCCCGCACGAGGGAGTAGTACTCGGTGTCCTCGTCGATGCGGGCCCGGCGTCGCATCCCCGCCGTGTCGACGAAACGGATGGGGCCCTCGTCGGTGTCGACGATGGTGTCGACACTGTCACGGGTCGTGCCCGGCCGGTCGTGGACGACGGACCGGTCCTCGCCGATCAGGCGGTTGAACAGGGTGGACTTGCCCACGTTGGGCCGACCGACGATGGCGACCGAGAAGAGGCGCTCGTCGTCGGGCTCGGGCTCGGCCTCGGCCCCGGTGTCGGGCAGGAGGGCGCACAGGGCGTCGAGGAGATCGCCCGTCCCCCGTCCGTGCAGAGCCGACACGGCGTGGGGATCGCCCAATCCGAGGCCGAGCAGCTCCCACGCCGCCGCCTCGTGGCCGGCGTCGTCGACCTTGTTGGCCACGAGGAGAACCGGGGTGTCGAGGCGGCGCAGGAG
The DNA here is from genome assembly GCA_003697065.1 of Actinomyces sp. GTDB lineage: Bacteria > Actinomycetota > Acidimicrobiia > Acidimicrobiales > Aldehydirespiratoraceae > J010. Next base: position 964 of record RFFY01000442.1, read on the forward strand.
AGAGGCGACCTGCTCGTCGTCGGGGGTGATGCCCACGGTGGCGTCGACGACGAAGAGCACGGCGTCGGCCTCGCGCATGGCCTGCTCGGCCTGCTCGGACACCTTGTCGTCGAGGGCGTCGCCGCGCACCATCCAACCCCCGGTGTCGACGACCGTGAAGCGGCGGCCCTGCCACTCGGCGGTGAGGGACTTGCGGTCGCGGGTGACGCCGGGGCGCTCCTCGACGATGGCCTCGCGGCGCCCCACGAGGCGGTTGACGAGGGTCGACTTGCCCACGTTGGGGCGTCCGACGACGGCGACGACGGGCAGGCTCACCGCACGCCCCCGCGGAGCACCGGACCGACCGGCGTCCCCGCCTCCGTGGCGGCCAGGGCGGCCCGGAGAGCGGCGCCGTCGGTGGGGACGACCTCGACGGGCCGGGGCAGGTCGGCCGGGGTCGTGCCGTCGAGGAAGCGCCCCCGGCTCAGGCAGACGTCGGGGAGCAGGTAGCGGTGACCGGGGGGCTCGTCGGCGAGCACCCGGGCGATGTCGGCACCGACCATGAGCCCGGTGACGGCGGTGTTGCCGCCGAAGAAGTGGTTGGGCACGACGACGAGGCGGACGTCGTCCCGACCCAGCTCGTCGAGGAGGGGCCCGAGGACGGCCGCGCCGAGGACGCCGGTGAGGATGCCGACCGGCGCTCCCGCGGGGACGGGGGCGGGTCCGGCGTCGGAGGCGGTGCGCGGGGCCCGGTAGCCGGCGGCGGGGGCGCCGTCGACCCAGGCGAAGAAGCCGGGGCGAGGACCCCCGCCGGGCCGCTGGCCGCGGAACTCCATCTCGAAGGCCCGGGCCATTCCCACCCCGTCTTCGTGCATGGGGAAGCCCTCGTAGGTCTCGGCGGGGGGGAAGGGACGCCCGGCCCGCAGGTAGTACTCGTCGGCGGCGAACACGAGGCGGCGGCCCACGAGCTCGGTGAAGATCCCCTGCCAGCTCTCGACGAGATCGATCACCGCCGCCGCCTCGGCGACGGTGTGCGGCCGCATGCGCGGCGAGGGGTTGAAGCGCGACACACCGAGGGGGACGACGCAGACGGTGGCGAGCTCCCGGTAGGCCTCGGCGATCCCGGCCAGGGTGTCCTCGAGCACGGTCCCGTCGTTCACGCCCGGGCACACGACGATCTGGCCGTGGACCTCGATCCCCGCGTCCAGCAGGGCCCGGAGCCAGCGCAGCGACATGGCGCCGCGCCGGTTGCGCAGGATCTCGGCCCGGCGGCCGGGGTCGGTGGCGTGGATCGAGACGTGGAGGGGCGAGAGGCGCTCGGTGATCACCCGCTCGAGGTCGAGCTCGGTGAAGCGGGTGAGGGTCGTGAAGTTCCCGTAGAGGAAGGAGAGGCGGTAGTCGTCGTCCTTGAGGTACAGGGAGCGCCGCATCCCCTTGGGGAGCTGGTGGATGAAGCAGAACTCGCAGTGGTTGTCGCAGGTCTGCACCCGGTCGAACAAGGCGGCGTGGATCTCGGCCCCGAGGGGTTCACCCTCCTGCTTGGTCACGCGGCGGGTCACGACCTCGTCGCGCCCCGCCGGCCTCACGCTCAAGGTGACCACGGCGGGATCGCACAGGAGCTGCCACCGGATGACGTCGCGCGGCACCTCGCCGTCGATGGCGAGGATCTCGTCGCCGGGCCCCAGGCCCGCCCGGGCGGCCGCGGAGCCCGGCTCGACGGCGACGACACGGGGCGGGGACATCGCAGGGAGGATACCGGGGTGGCTCCGGCGAACTCCCGGTAGGGCACGGTCGCTCCGGAGCCGACCGGGGTCCCGGCGGTCCTCTAGCGTCGGGCCATGTCCGTCACCTCCTCCGTCCCCGCCCCGGTCGCCACCGTGCCCCTCCGCCCCGGCGACCACGCCGCCGTCCACGAGCTCGCCCGCATGGCCTTCGGCGAACGCTCGGCCTTCGACCCCGATCTGCCCCGTCCCGCCCCCGATCGTCACCGCTGCGTCTACGACGGTGACCGTCTCGTCGCCAACGCCGTCACGGTGGACTTCACCCAGGCGTTCGGGGGACGGTTCGTGGCCTGTGGCGGTCTGTCGGGGGTGATGATCGCCACCGACCGCCGGGGACGGGGTCTGGGGCGACGGGTGGTGCACGACAGCCTGGTGGCCATGCGCGAGCGGGGGCAGGTGGTCAGCGCCCTGTATCCCACGACGGCCTCCCTGTACCGCAGCCTCGGCTACGAGGTGGCGGGCTGGTGGGGCGAGACGGCAGTCGCCCTCACCGACCTGCCCGGCGACGACGAGGGGCTGGACTGGGAACCGTGCCGGGTCGACGACGCCCGCGTGCGCGAGGTCGCCCACCGGCGGGCGGCGCTCCACGACGGCTGGGTCGGCTCCCCCGAGTACCTCTGGCGCCGTCGGGCCCACCGCCGCGGTGAGGGGGTCGACGACGACTGCTTCGTCGGCTCCCGCGACGGGGCACCGGTGGCGGCGGTGTGGTTGCGCTACCGCGACGCCGACGACGCCGTCTTCGCCTTGTCGGCGGGTCTGCTGACGGGCATCGACCATCACGCCCTGGTGGCGGCGTGCGCTCTCGTGGCGGCGCACGCCACCACCACCCGCGAGCTGGTCACGACACTGCCCGAGCACGTCCTGGCCGGGGTCTGCGAGCATCCCCAGCGGCTCCGGCGCCGCGACCAGTGGGTGTGGATGCTCCGCCTGGTCGACGTCGACGGTGCTCTCGAGGCCCGGGGCTGGAACCCGGCGGTGGAGGCGTCGGTGGTGCTCGGCATCGACGACGATCCCGTGTTCCCGGCCAACGTGGGCCGACGCCGCCTCGTGCTCGAGGGCGGTCGGGCCCGGGTGATCCCCACCACCGACGACGCCGACGTGAGCGCCGGGGTCGGCACCTGGGCCCGCTGGTACGCCGGTGGCTCGGTGACGGCGGCGGCGCGCCGCGGCGAGGTGACGGTGGGCGACCCCACCGCCCTGGCGCTCCTGGAGGCGGCGGTGGCCACCGGCACCGGCCCCGCCACCCTTCCCGACTTCTTCTGACCCGGCTGCGGCCCGGCCTCTCCGGTCCGGTCGACGGCGCCCTCTGGGAGGTTGCGTTTCGCTATCTTTCATGTATTTTCATTGCTCATGGTTCGACATGAGCACCGCGACCCCCCACCCCCGCCGCCCGCCACACCGCCGGCGACAGCCCGGGCACGGAGGCGGCGATGAGCGGGGTGAGCGTCGACGAACGGGACGGGCGCCTCGTCGTGGTGAAGCAGAGCCGCGGGGAGGCGGGACGACGCCGCCTGGGCCGCGAGGCGCAGCTGCTGGGCCGCCTCCGCCATCCCGGCGTCGTGTCCCTCGTCGATCACGGCGACGACGGCGCGGTGGCGACCCTGGTCACCCTCCACACCGGCACCGACACCTGGGCGACCCACCCGACCGCCGGCGCCCGTCTGTCATCGGCCGCTGCGGTGATCGCCACCCTCGCCGACCTTCACGCCGCCGGCACCGCTCACGGGCACCTCAGCGCCGACCACGTGATCGCCGCGCCCGACGGGCGCCCGGTGCTGTGCGGCTTCGGCGACGCCGTGGCGACGACCCCGGCGTCGGTCCGGGCCGACCTCGAGGCCCTCGCCACCGTGTTGGAGGACCTGGTCGAGGCCGCCCCGACACCCCATGACGCCGCCGGCATCGCCGAGCTGGCCCGTGCCGCCCGGCTCCCCTCGGCGACAGCAGCGGGCCTGGTGACCGCCGCCGACCGCCTGGCCGCCGACGCCCCACCGCCAGCCCCCTCGCCCCTACCCGGTCCGACCGGCGCGACGCCCCGCACCGACGCCGTCCGACGGCTCCTGTCCCGCCACCGCCTGCCCCTCGTGGGCGCCGCCCTCGCTGCGGTCGTCGTCGGCGTCCTGATCCTCCGGCGCCCGGCGGTCCCGGCGGACGCCGGGTTCCCACCCACCGCGGCGATGGTCGCGGACGCGGGCACGGCTCCCGGATCCGAACCGGCCCCGTCGCCCACGGTGACCACTCCCCCACCCGCCGCCGACCCGCCTGTCGAGCCCGTGACCCCGGGCGGCGACACGGCCCCTGACGGCACCACCATCTGGGTCCATGCCGGACGCCGGGTGGCTGTCGGCGAACCCGGCGACATCGTCGTCGTCGGACGCTGGCACTGTGACGAGCGTGCCACCCCCGCCGTCCTGCGGCCCACCGAAGGCAGGGTGGCCGTCTTCGCCGCCTGGCCGGAACCGGGTGCGAGCGTCGCCGCCCGCCCGGTCGCCGACGTCGACGGCGCCGTCGACCTGGTGGCCGAACCCGACGGGGCCTGCGATCTGCTGCGGGTCGTGACACCGGAGGGGTCCGTCCTCCTCGATCCGTCGGAGGCCGTGTCGTGAGCGGGGCCCACGCCACCGGCTCCGACCCACGCCTCGCCGTGCGCCGGGCCGGCGGGCTCGCTCTCGTCTCCGCGCTCGCCCTGGGCGCCCTCGTCCCCGTGGTGGCGACTCTGCCCCGCTCCCTGCCCGCCCTCGTCGCCTGGTGGAGCGCCGCCGAACCCGCCCGGCGCCTCACCGGCGTCGTGGCCCTCGTGGGTGTGGTCGTGGCCCTGCGTCTGTTCGTGGCGGCCGTCGCGGTCCTCGTCTTGTGCGTGGGCTCCCTCTCACCCCGCCGGCGCCCCTCGCGCCTGGTCCGACGCCTGGTGCCACGCGCCCTGCGCGTCTGGCTGGCGGTGGGCGTCGTCGCCACGGCCTGGACCCCGGCGCTCGCCGACGCCGGCGAGGGCGTGCCCGCCCCTCGTTCCATCACCGCCCACGACCTCGGCCCGGCTGTTCCCGCCGACCTCCCGAACCCCGGTGTCGAAGCGTCAGAGGTGCCCGTCGCCCGCGACCTCGGTCCCGCGTCGGACCCCGTCCTCCCCGGGCCCGCCGATCCCGACCGGGGCGTGTCCGGAGCGGGGGATCCGGTAGCGTCGAGCGCTGCGGGCGAGGCGACAGGCGATCCCGCGGCCGGCAGCGCCGGCCGGACGAGGGACGCGGCGACCGACGCGGCCACCTGGACGATCCGGCCCGGCGAGCATGTGTGGGCCGTCGCCCGCGCGGTCGCCTCCCGCCACGACCCCGACCCGGCCACCTCCACCGTCGCCCGCTACTGGCGGGCTCTTCTCGAGGCCAACGCCGATCGCCTCGGCCCCGACCCCGACCTCGTCCGCCCGGGCCTGCGCCTCGTGCTGCCCGCCTGGGAGGCCGTGATGACTCAGGGCCGGTAGCTCAGGCCCAGATCGTCGAGGCGGGGACCGGCGCCTTCGATGCCGGTGCCGAGGATCGCCGCCAGGGCCTGCAGGTCGGTGCTACGGATGGTGAGGACCCGGCCGTTGAAATCCTGACGCTGGACCTGGATC
>RFFY01000443.1 GCA_003697065.1 Actinomyces sp.
GGCTGTGGCCGAGCTGGTCGCCGAGCTCGGCGAGGACGCCGACACCCTGGTCGGTCGGGTCCGCCCCACCGTCACCTCACCGGAGGCGGTGGCCGTTCTCGCCGCCACCGGGCGCCCCTGGCGGGTGCACGTCAAGGTCGACACGGGGATGCACCGCGTCGGGGTGGCGCCCGGCGCGGCGGCCGGTCTCGTCGAGCTGATCGACGCCGCGACCCCACTGGAAGCCGAGGGGGTGTGGACCCACTTCGCCGTGGCCGACGAACCCGACGACGCCTTCACCGACGAGCAACTCCGTCGTTTCCGACACGTTCTCGAGGTCCTCACTCCGCGCCCACGGCCCCTTCTGGTGCACCTGGCGAACTCGGCGGCCACCCTGACCCGGCCCGACACCCACGCCGACCTCGTGCGCTGCGGGATCGCCCTCTACGGGGTGCCGCCGGCGCCGGCCCTCACCGGCGCCGCCCCCCTGCGTCCGGCCCTGCGCCTCGTGGCCCGGGTCCGCGAGGTGCGCACCGTCGAGGCGGGTGAGACCGTCTCCTACGGGCGTCGCTGGCGGGCCCACACCGGGGCCCGGGTGGCGACGATCCCGGTCGGCTACGCCGACGGCCTGCGCCGCTCGAGTTCCCTGCACGGTGTCGAGGTCCTCGTGCGGGGGCGACGTCGCCCCCTCGTCGGGGCGGTCACCATGGACCAGGCGATGGTGGCGGTCGACGACGAGGTGGCCGTCGGCGACGAGGTCGTGCTCATCGGTCGCCAGGGCGACGAGACCATCACCGCCACCGAGGTGGCCACCCGTCTGGGAACCATCGCCTACGAGGTACTGACCGATCTCGGGCCCCGCCTGCCGCGGGTCGTCACGTCGGGAGGCCGGCCGTGAGGGTGATGCCATCTCGTGACGTGGTCGTGGTCGAGGCCTGGGCCGGGGGCTCCCACCGGGCCTGGCTCGAGGGGTGGCGACGCCACAGCCGCCACCGGATCACCCCCCTCACCCTGCCCGGTCGGGCCTGGCGGTGGCGGATGCGGGGCGGGGCGGTCACCCTGGCGGAGGCACTGGCCGACCACGTGGCCCGTCACGGCCGTCCCGACCTGGTGGTGGCCACCGACATGGTCGACGTGGCGGCCCTGGCGGGTCTGGCCCGACGGGCGCTGGGGCCCACGCCCGTCGTCACCCTGCTCCACGAGAACCAGCTCACCTACCCGGTCGCCGGCAGGGCGGATCCCGAGCCCGAGTTCGCCTGGGTCACCTGGCGCAACCTGGTGGCCGCCGATCGGGTGTGGGTGAACTCCGCCCACCAGCGCCACGAGCTGCTGGCCGCCCTGCCCGCCTTCCTCGCCGCCGTGCCCGACCACGATCATCTCGGGATGCTGGCCGGCGTGGCGGAGCGGCTCGAGGTGCTGCACCTCGGGGTCGAGCTGGCCGATGTTCCCGAAGCGGCGAGGCGTCGGAGCGCCGACGGGGGGCGCCCCCTGGTGCTCGTCAACCAGCGCTGGGACGCCGACAAGGACCCGGCGGCGGCCCTGCGGGCCGTCGCCCGGTGCGTGGAGCGGGGCCTCGACGTCGAGGTGGCGGTGACGGGCGAGACCGACAGCGCCCACCGGGCGGCGGTGACCGAGGCCCTGGCCCGACTCGGCGACCGGGTCGTCGTCCGCGGCCACCTCGACCGGGGCGACTACGTCGAGGTGCTGGGCCGGGCCGACGTCGTCGTGTCCGCCGCCCGCCACGAGTACTTCGGCATCGCCGTGGTGGAGGCCGTGGCCGCCGGTGCCGTTCCCGTCCTGCCCGCCGGTCTGGCTCACGACGAGATCATCCCGGCCCGTCACCACGGGTGGGTCCTGTACGGGCCCGGGGAGCTGACGGCGCGTCTGGCCGCCACCCTGGCGGACCTGGCCCGGGTGCGGACGGCCCTGGCCGACCTGGCCGGCGAGGTCCGCCGGCGCTTCGGGTGGCCGACGCGGGTCGTCGACCACGACGCCCGGGTCGACGCCGTCGTCGAGGCGGTGGGGTGCGGGGCCCGAGCGGGACCCGGAGGGCACGAGGGTGGGGGCGGTGACGCGGCGATGAGCGCGGAGGTGAGGTGATGGATCTCGGTGTCGAGGGTGTCCTCGTCGGGCACCACACCGACGAGGTGGGAGCGACCGGGGTGACCGTCGTCGTGTTCCCTCCGCACACGGTGGCCTCCGGGGAGGTGCGGGGCGGCGCGCCCGCCACCCGGGATGTCGCCCTGCTCGCCCCCGAACGCCTCGTCGGTGAGGTCGACGCCGTCGTGCTCACCGGAGGGTCGGTGTTCGGCCTGGCCGCTGTCGACGGGGTCGTCGCCGGCCTCGAGGAGCGGGGACGGGGTCTGGCCACGCCCGCCGGGCGGGTCCCCATCGTGATCGGGCTGGGTCTCTACGACCTGGCCGTGGGGGACCCGGGCGCCCGCCCCGGGCCCGCCGAGGGGCGTGCCGCCCTGGAGGCCGCCCGACCCGATCCCGCGTGGGGGCGGGTGGGGGCGGGGA
>RFFY01000444.1 GCA_003697065.1 Actinomyces sp.
GGCCGAGGGCGGCAACCGGGTGGTGCACGCCGCCACCCACGTGCACGGCGGCGTCGGCGTCGACCGTGACTACCCCCTGCACCGCCACTTCCTGGCCAGTCGCCTCCACGAGCTCACCCTGGGCCACGCCGAACAGGAACTCGAACGCCTCGGCGACTTCCTCGCCCGCTGACTCCGGTCAATCCTCCCGGACCGGGGCAGGGCGGAGCGGGGTGTGGGGGACGGGGACGACGACCGGCCCGTCGGGGTCGTCGAGGACGCGGACCCGGGCGCCGAAATGGGTCTCGAGGTGGTCGGCGGTGAGCACCTCGACGGCGGGGCCGTCGGCGACGATGCGACCGTCGGCGAGCAGGGCGAGGCGGTCCCCGTAGCGGGCGGCCAGGGTGAGGTCGTGCAGGGTCGCCAGCACGGTCAGGCCCTGCTCCCGCCTCAGCTCGTGCACCAGCTCGAGCACCTCCTGTTGGTGGCCGAGGTCGAGGGCCGTGGTCGGCTCGTCCAACAGGAGCAGGTCGGCCTCCTGGGCCAGGGCCCGGGCGAGGACGGCCCGTTGGCGCTCGCCCCCCGACAGGGAGCGCAGCTCCCGTTCGGCGAGGCGGGCCAGGTCGAGGCGCTCGAGGACCTCGGCCACGACGGCGAGATCGCGGGGCGAGTCGGCGCCGAAGGGACCGTGGTGGGGTGTGCGTCCCAGCAGGACGTAGTCGACGACGGCGACGCCGGGCGGGATCACGGGGCTCTGGGGCACGTAGGCGACGGTCCGGGCCCGCTCCCGGGGCGAGGGGCGGGCGCCGAGCCGGGAGAGGGTGAGCCGTCCGGTGTGGGCGACGGCGCCGAGCACGGCCCGCAGCAGGGTGGTCTTGCCCGCCCCGTTGGGGCCGATGACGTCGACCCACTCACCGCGGCCCACGACCAGATCGACCCGGCGCAGGACCTCGCGGCCGCCGAGCTCGACGCTGACCCCGTCGAACTCGACGACGGGATCGAGCCTCGTGGCCGGCGCCGGGGAGCCGGCGGTCACCAGATCTCCCGGCGGCTGGTGCGCATGACGAGGACGAAGAAGGGGGCGCCCAGGAAGGCGGTCACGACACCGATGGGCAGTTCGGTGGGTGCGAGCAGGGTCCGGGCGGCCAGGTCGGCGGCGACCATGAAAGCGGCGCCGAAGAGGATGGACAGGGGCAGGACCCGCCGGTGGCCGGCGCCGAAGGCCAGGCGGACCGTGTGGGGGACGATGATGCCGACGAAACCGATCAGGCCCGACACCGACACCGCGGCGGCCGCACCGAGGGAGGCGGCGACGACGACGGTGAGGCGCACCCGGCGGGGGTCGAGGCCCAAGGCGGCGGCCTCCTCGTCACTGACGGCGAGCACGTCGAGGGCCCGCCGGTGGCGCAGCACGACGGCGGCCGTCAGCACGAAGTAGGGGGCGAGCAGGGCGGGCTCGCTCCAGCCCGAGGTGGCGACCCGTCCCAGGATCCAGGCGTAGATCTCGCGGATGACGTCGGTGTTCGACTGCAGGACGTAGGTCTGGCAGGCGGTGAGGAAGCTGGCGACCGCCACCCCGGCCAGGATGAGCGACACGGTCGAGCGTCCGCCGAGGTGGCCGAGCAGGTAGGAGGCGGCGACGGCGACGAGCGCCCCGGCGAAGGCGGCGAGGGGAACGGGGTCGGCCCAGCCCACCCCGTCGCCGAGGTCGGCGGTGAGGGCGACGGTGGCGCCGAGGCCCGCCCCGGCGGCGATGCCGAGCAGGTAGGGGTCGGCGAGGGGGTTGCGGAAGGCGCCCTGGTAGGCGGCGCCGGTCAGCGAGAGGGTGGCGCCGACGAGCAGGCCGAGCACCACCCGGGGCAGGCGGATCTCGGTGACGATGGCGGCCGTGCCCGCATCGAGGCCCGAGTCGACGTGGAGCCCGGTGAGGTGGTCGACGAGCTCGAGGAAGACCCGGTGGGGTGCGATGTCGACGGGGCCGATGGTCAAGCCGGCGGCCACGGCGGCGACGACGGCGACGACGCCGGCAGCCAGGGCCCCGGGGGTCAGCCCCGCCGGTCGGGGCAGGGGCCGGGTGACGGTGGGTGCGTCGGCGCCGGGGGTCGCGTCGGGGGCCACGGCGCCCTCAGTTGCCGTAGGTGGCGCCGGCATCGGTGCGGGGCCCGCCGTCGCGGCGACCCTCGGGCACGCGGGGGCAGTCGGGCGGCAGGTCGATGGTGTCGACGCCACGCTCGTGGAGCCCGAGGAGGCGGCGCAGGGTGGGGGTGGCGTCGGCCAGCACCGAGGACGGGACGGTGGCGGCGAGATCCTCCATGGGCACGACGAACCAGGGCAGGTACTGCAGGAGCACGCCGGTGCGCTCGCGGTCGCCGGTGTTGGGCATGGAGGCGTGGTGGCAGGCCCCGTTGAACACGAGGGCATCGCCGGCGCGGCCGGTGAGTCGGGAGGCGGCGGCGTCGAAGCTCGCCCGGTCCCCGGGAAAGGAGAGGTGGCGCTGGCTGCCGGGTACCCAGGCCGTGGCGCCGCTGTCGGCGTCGAAGTCGTCGAGGCAGATCGTCACCTGGCAGTTGAGGGAGTAGGCGGCCCCGAAACGGCGGGGGTAGGCCTCGGGGTTGTACAGGTCCCAGTAGGGGTAGTCGATGTGGGCGCCCTGGCCGCGGGCGCCGGGAAGGAGGCGGTGGGAGCCGATGGAGCCCAGGATGCAGAGGTCACCGAGGAGGGCGTCGACGAGGGCGAGCACGGGCGCCAGCTGCACCATCTCGACGAACACCTCGCCCAGCCCGAGCAGGCCCCACACCCGGTGCCGGCCGCCCTCGCTCCCCCCCGGTGCCCGGCGGATCAGGCGACGGGCCTCGGCCACCCGCTCGGCGGGCAGAACGCCCCCGATGCGCACGGCGCCGCATCCGTCGAGGAGCTCGTCGACGAGGGCGTCGACCCGCGCCGTGACCTCGTCGGCGCCGACGAGTGGCGGTACCGTCGCCGCCGGGGTCATGCCGGTGGGGCGCCGCAGTCGGTGCAGTGAACGTCGGTGGGGCGCTCGCCGTCGATGAGGTCGGTGACCCAGTCGACGAAGGGGACACCCTCGACGGTCAGGTCGTAGAACTCGGGTCGCCACAAGATGGTGTGCCGGGTCCCCGGCGCGATGTAGCTGGAGAGGGGGACGCCGGCTTCTTCGATGGCGGCTTCGGTCGTCTCGACCAGGTCGAGGACGGTGGCGTCGGCGAGCCCGGACAGGGCCACGAAGCCGGCCTGTACCTCGTCGTAGGCGTTGTCGTAGCGGGCGAAGCGGACCCGCGGGGCGTGGAGGCCGGCCTGGCGGTACAGGCCCGGGATGCTCCAGTCGGCGGGGGTGAGGTCGGCGTTCTCGGGCCAGTCGGGGACGTTGGCGAAGGTGTTCCACAGGCCGCCGATGGCGGTGTTGACCACGGGGTTGTCGGGGTAGGCGCCGGCGGCGTCGCCGAGGACGGCCACGTCGGCATCGGGGAGGGCGTCGGCCACGAAGGCGCCGAAGAGGGGCGAGGGGATGGCGCCGGCGCTCGATCCCGTCACGAAGACCTTCTCGGCATCGGGGTAGTGCTCGAGGAGGTGGGTGAGGCCGTGGTTGGCGTCGACGAAGCCCTTGTGGTGCACGACGAGGTCGGGGGCGTACTCGTGGACGGCGTCGCCGAGGAAGACGTCGCCGGTGCAGTAGGGGACGTAGACGAACGACCAGCCGGCGACGGGGTTGCGGGGGTCGGTGGCGTCGAAGATGCCGCCGGCGCCGGAGGGGTCGTCCTCGTCGGTGACGTTCACGTCGTAGGTGCCGTCGGTGAACGAGCAGGTCTCGGCGGAGAAGCAGGCCCCGCCGCCCTGGAAGTACAACACCACCCGGGTGGGGTCGCCGTCACGGGTCCAGTAGGCGTAGGGCGAACCGTCGGCGCACTCGCAGGGGGGCCCGACGTCGTGGCGCACCCACGCCGCCGGCGGGGCGGTCGTAGTGGTGGTCGTCGTCGTGCTCGTGGTGGTCGTCGTGCTCGTGCTGGTGGTCGTGCTCGTGGTCGTGGCGGTGGTGCTGCTGGTCGCGGGGGCGGCGGTGTCGCCGGCGGATCCCGACGAGCCGCCGCAGGCCGCCGCCACGAGGGCCACGGCGACGAGAACGACAGCCAGAGGACGCCAGGCGATGGAGCGGCAGGAGCGGGTGGCGGTGTGCATGACGCGCACGGTAGCAGCGCCCGGGCGGGCGCCCGGGCCCGACCCGGCGGCCGCGGGGCCGGGACTAGGGTCCGGGTCATGAGCGAGTTCTTCACCGAGGTCACCGCCCCGATCCCCTACGCCGGTCCCGACAGTGACGATCCCTTGACCTTCCGCTGGTACGACGCCGACCGGGTGGTCGGCGACCGCACCATGGCCGAGCATCTCCGGCCCGCCGTGTGCTGGTGGCACGGCTTCAACTGGGACGGCAGCGACACCTTCGGTTCGGGAACCCTCGACCGCCCCTGGCTCGACCCGGCCGCCGGCGGAGGCGACCCCCTGGCCGCCGCCCGGGCCAAGGCCGACGCCGCTTTCGAGTTCTTCGCCAAGCTCGGTGTCCCCTTCTTCTGCTTCCACGACCGCGACGTCGCGCCGGCGGGCGACACCTTCGCCGAGTCGTGCGCCCACCTCGACGCCATGGCCGAGTACCTGGCCGCCCACATGGAACGCACCGGGGTCCGCCTCCTGTGGGGGACCGCCAACCTGTTCAGCCACCCCCGCTACGCCGCCGGGGCGGCCACCAACCCCGACCCCGAGGTCTTCGCCCACGCCGCCGCCCAGGTCGCCCACTGCCTCGAGGTCACCCACCGTCTGGGCGGCGCCAACTACGTCCTGTGGGGCGGGCGCGAGGGGTACGAGACCCTGCTCAACACCGACCCGGGCCGCGAGGAGGCCCAGCTCGCCCGCTTCTTGCATCTCGTGGTCGAGCACAAGCACCGCATCGGCTTCGAGGGCACCATCCTCATCGAGCCCAAACCCCACGAGCC
>RFFY01000060.1 GCA_003697065.1 Actinomyces sp.
GCCGACCGGCCCCGCGTCGTCCACGGACGGGCGGGGGAGCGCTGCCCCGACTGCGACTGCGACGACCGGATCCGTTCGGTCGAGTACCAGCGCTACACGGTGGCCTACTGCCCGGCTCGCCAGACCGACGGCCGCGTCCTCGCCGACAACACCACCAGCCGGTTCCTGCGGTGAGGCGCCGGCCACGACGACGGCGGCGCCGGTCGCACCCGCTCCCGGGGCCGCGACCCGACGGACGGGCCCGGGCGGGATGCGGCTCAGGTCGCGGTGTCGAGGAGGCGGGCGAGGTCGCCGGCGAGGCGCAGACGGCCGTCGAGGAAGGCCCGCGGGGCCGACAGCTCGCCGCCGGCTATGGCGGCGGCGGTGGCGGCATCGGTGCGGATGGTCACGTCGGCGGTCACATCGCCCCCGGCGCTCACCGAGATCTCGCCGTCGCCCACGCGTATCTGCCACCGACGCAGGCGGGACTCCCCCGGTCGGTCGGGTGCCACGTCGACGAGCTCCACACCGACCACGAGGCGCTCGGTCGTCGGGTCGACGAGGCGGGCAGCGTTGGCGACCACCTCGGTGAGCCAGTCGGGGGTGAGGACCTCGGCCACCCCGTCAGCCTAGGCATCACCGGAGGCGGCGGTGGCCGCCTCTGAGCACGATCCCGAGCACGGCCCGGGTCCCGCGCCGTGGCGGCCGGCGCCCGCCGGGTGGCGTCTCGCGGCGCGAGCGGTCGACGTCGCCGGCGCCGTCTGGTTGACCGCCTTCGTCGTCGTCGAACTCGGTCAACGTCTCCTCGGGGGTGATCCGCTGGGACGACGCGCCGCCCGCCTCGCCGTCGACGACCTGCGCTCGGCGGTCCTGGTGATCGTGGCCGTGGTCCTCTACGAGGTGGTGCCGGTGCACCTGACCGGGGCCACCCTCGGCAAGGCACTCGTGGGTCTGAGGGTGGTCGACGCCGGGGCCGACCCGGGGACCCCCGCCCGTGGCGACCGTCGCGCCTGGCCCGACCCGGTGGCGGCCGCCCTGCGGGCCCTGGTGCTCTACGGTCCCCCGGTCGTTCTCGGTGACGCCGGCCTGCTCGTGGTGGCCGCCTGGGGTGTCTCGGTGCTCGTCACCACCTCGGGGCGGGGGCTCCACGACCGGATCGCCGGGACGCGGGTGGTGCAGGTGACCGGCTCACCCGACCCTGGGGGTCGACGCTTCAGCGGGTGATGGCCAACTGGCGCGACTCCGCCAGCACCGTGCCGTCGGGCGCCCAGATGACACCGTCTTCGGCGTGGAAGCCGTCGGCGGCGTGGTGGGTGACGAAGTCGGCGTACACGTGGTCGGCAGGGTCGAGGCCCGGATGGGGAAGGGACGCCCGGATGTGCACGGTGAGGTCGACGGTGGGCACCGCCATGGGGCCGGTCATGCGGGTGAAGGGCGCCGGGGGCAGGGCGTCACTGAAGGCGACGAGGGCGACGGGATCGACCGGTCGGGGGTCGGCGGTACGGATCCAGCCCCCGACCCGGGCCTCCGTGTGCCCGGAGAACATGGGGGCGGGCAGGCGCAGGTCGACGTCGAAGTTGTCGAGGTGGGTGGGGCTGATGCGCCGGGAGGTGCCGACCGGAGGGTCGTCGTGGGCGTGACCCGGAAGTTCCCGTTCCCAGGTGATGGGTGACGTCCACGGCACCGAGAAGGCGGCCAGGGCCGAGGCGACGACACGGTCGTCCTGGCGCAGGTGGGCGGCGAGGCTCGACAGGGACCGTCCCCGGCGCAGGATCTCGACGGTGACCTCGGCGGGGGCGAAGCGGGGGCGTTCGAGGAAGTGGACGGTGATCGAGCGCAGCTGGCGCTCCGGTTGGGCCAGCTCGGCGGTCATGGCGTTGGCGACCAGGGCCGCCACGTAGCCCCCGTTGGGCCCGGCGACCACGTTCCAGCGTTCGCGGATCTCGACCCGGTGGCGCCCGGCGCCGAGGGGCTCGGTGCGGATGTCCTCGTCGAAGCGTGTCGTCGTCATGGCGGGGTCATCCTGCCAGGATGGAGTCGTGGAGGACGACCCCGACAGGGCAGCCGTAGGGGGTCGTGATCTGGTGTGGGCGGGGTGCTGGGCCGGCTTCGTCACCGTGTGGCGCACCGGCGGTGGCCTGACCCTCCTGGTGGCCGTGGTGGAGCCCGCGCCGGCGGCCGCCCCGGCCGTGTTGTTCGTGCCCGGCATCGGTCCCGGAGCCGCCGGCGAGCGGGGTCTGGCCTTCCGTCGACCGGGGGTGTGGTTCGACGCCGTCGTCGAGGAGCCGGACCGCCGCTGGTCACTGGGCCTCGAGGCCTTCGGTCTCGTCGTCGACCCGGGGTCGACCCTCGACGAGTCGACCCGCGGCCATCGCGTGCCCCTGGGCCTCGATCTCGACGTCGAGAGGATCGGGCTCCACGCGGAGACGGCGGCCGGCGAGGGTGGGGCCGGCGCCACGGGGTGGCCCGTGCGCGTCGATGGTGTGGTGGCCGTCGGCGCCGACGGTGTCGAGGAGGAGGCAGCAGAGGGACGGGTGAGCTCACCGCTGGTACCGACCGGTGGGGCTGCCACGCCCGCCGGTGGCGCCCTCGGCGATCACGTCCTCGTGGTGGCCCCCGGTGACGGGCGCCGGTGGGGCCGACGCCGCGGGCCCGCCGGCTGGGGCCCGTGGGAGATCGTCACAGACGGGCCCGGCGCTCGGCGTAGAGGGTGAACACCCCGACGACGGCGGCGGCCACCACCGCCAGGGCCACCGGAGCGAACCAGTCCCCGCTCCCGGGCCACGCCAGGTCCGTGCCCGAGATCGTCTCCTCGCTGGTCTCGGCGATGAC
>RFFY01000445.1 GCA_003697065.1 Actinomyces sp.
AGAGGTCGTGCATGGGGGCGACGGTCCGGGCGAACTGGCGGCGCACGTCGTCGGGTCGCCGGCCCCGCTCGACGACGTCGCGGCGGATGCGGCGGGCCAGGCGGATGTCGGCGGGCACGTCGATGAAGATGCGGTGGTCGAGCAGGTCGCGGATCCCGGCGAAGGCGAACAGGAGGATGCCGTCGACGAGAACCACGGGTCGCGGGTCGAGGCGCCGGGTCTCGCCGGTGCGGGTGTGGGTGGCGAAGTCGTAGACGGGAACCTCGATGGCCGCGCCGGCACGCAGGGCGCCCAGGTGCTCGACGAACAGCTCGTGGTCGAGGCTGTCGGGATGGTCGTAGTTGCGCCGGGCCCGCTCGTCGGGGCTCAGGTGGGACAGATCGTGGTAGTAGGCGTCGAAGGCGAGGACGCTCACCCGCTCGGGGCCGAGCCGGTCGACGAGGAGGCGGGTGAGGGTCGTCTTGCCGGCGCCGGAGCCGCCACAGATCCCGCACACCGTCGAGGTCACGGGACACGAGGGTAGCCGCGCGAGATGGGGAGCGTCCCGGCCATGAGGCAAGATCGCGCCATGCGAGGACCCGCCGGGCGCGCCGCCATCGATCCCTTCCACGTGATGGAGGTCATGCGGGCGGCCGAACGCCGGGAGGCGGCCGGTGGTGAGGTCCTGCACCTCGAGGTGGGACAGCCCTCCACCCCCGCCCCATCGAAGGTGATCGCGGCGGCCCACACGGCCCTCGACCGCGAGGTGCTGGGTTACACGACGGCGGCGGGCATCGAACCCCTGCGCCGCGCCATCGCCGCCCACCTCGAGGACTGGTACGGGGTCGCCGTCGACCCCGACCGGGTGATCGTGACCGTCGGGGCGTCGGGGGCCTTCGTGTTGTCCTTCCTCGCCGCCTTCGACGTGGGCGACCGGGTGGTGGTCCCCTCCCCGGGCTACCCGTGCTACCGCAACGCCCTGACGGCGCTGGGGGTCGAGGTCGTCGACCTGGCGACGACGATGGCGACCCGCTTCCAGCCCACCCCGGAGCTGCTCGACACCCTGGGCCCGGTGGACGGGCTGGTGCTCGCCTCGCCGTCGAATCCCACCGGGACCATGCTCGACGACGAGGCGCTGGCCGCCGTCGCCGCCTGGTGCCGGGAACGCGGCGTACAGCTCGTGGCCGACGAGATCTACCACGGCATCACCTACGACCGACCGGCGCCCAGCGTGCTGGGAGTCGACGACACGGCCTGTGTCGTCAACTCCTTCTCCAAGTACTTCTCCATGACGGGATGGCGTCTCGGGTGGCTGGTGGCCCCCGATCACCTCGTCGATCCCGTGATCCGCCTCGCCCAGAACTTCTTCATCGCCGCTCCGACCCTGGCCCAGCACGCCGCCGTCGCCGCCTTCGCGTGCCACGACGAACTGGCGGCCAACGTCGAGCGCTACGCCTGCAACCGCCGGACCCTGTTGGAGGGTCTGCCGGCGGCGGGCATCGAGCAGCTGGCTCCCGCCGACGGCGCCTTCTACGTCTACGGCGACGTGTCGGCTCTCACCGACGACAGCCAGCACCTGTGCGCCCGCTGGCTCGACGAGATCGGTGTGGCTGCCACCCCCGGGGTCGACTTCGACCCGACCCGCGGTCACCGCTGGGTGCGCTTCTCCTTCGCCGGGGCCGTCGACGAGGTGGCGGAGGCGGTCGAGCGGCTGGGACAGTGGAGACCGTGAGAGAACCACTGGGCGAGCACGAGACCATCCGGGTCGAGCGGGAGGGCCACGTGGCCTGGGTCACCCTCGACCGACCCGAGCGCCACAACGCCTTCGACGCCACCATGCAGGCCGAGCTACGCGACACCTGGCGCCGTTTCCGGGTCGACGACGAGATCCGCTGCGTGGTGCTGACCGCGTCGGGTGACCGGGCCTTCTGCGTGGGCATCGACCGGGGTCAGGACTTCACGGCCCTCGGTGACGGCTCCTTGTTCGGCACCTCCAACGACTTCATGTACGACGACCCCGGCGGGGACCTCGGCCCCAAGTCCAACGACCTGTGGAAGCCGGTGGTGTGCGCCGTGAACGGGATGGCCTGCGGGGGCGCCTTCTACATGCTGGCGGAGGCCGACGTGATCGTGGCGGCCGAGCACGCCACCTTCTTCGACCCCCACGTCACCTACGGGATGGCCGCCGTCTACGAACCCATCAAGATGCTCCAGCGCATGCCTTTGGGCGAGGTGCTGCGCCTCAGCCTGCTCGGCAACCACGAGCGCATGACGGCGGCCACCGCCCAACGCATCGGTCTGGTGTCGGAGGTGGTCGACGGCGCCGAGCTGGCGTCGGCGGCCGCATGGGTGGCCGAGGCCATCGCCTCCCAGCCTCCGCTGGCGGTCCAGGCGACCCTGAGGGCGATCTGGGCCGGTGTCGATCTCGGCCCCCTCGAGGCACTGTCGGTGGCGCCGGCCATCCTCGCCGTCGGCACCGACCGCGGGGCGCTGGCCGAGGGAGCCGAGGCCTTCGCCGCCGGTCGGCGGATCGAGCCCCGTCTGCGATGACCCCGGGTGGGGTGTCGGTCGTCGACGCCTTCCGGGCGGTGGCGGCCGCCGTCGGCGACAGGACCGCACTCGTGCACCGGGGCCGGCGCTGGACCTACGCCGAGCTGGCCGACCGGGTCGAGAGGGCGGGTCGGGTCTTCACCGCCGCCGGTCTCGGCGTGCGGCGGGAACGCCCGGACCTGGCCGGCCACGAGATCGGTCAGGATCTGGTGGCCATCGACGCCCACAACGGGGTCGAGTGGCTCGAGGCGCTGTTCGGGGCGTTCGCGGCGCGGGTGGCGCCGGCCAACGTGAACACCCGGTACACCCCCGAGGAGCTGGTCGAGCTGTTGGGGATGCTGGGCCCGGCGGCGCTCGTCCACCACCGCTCCCTCGCCGAGGCTCTCGTCGAGGCCCTCGCCGAGCTGGCCCCGGCGGGGATCGACCCGGTGTGCTGGTCGATCGACGACGGCACCGGGCCCCGGGTGGGTGTGGAATGGTCGACGGCCCTCGACACGGCGCCGCCGCTCGAGCTCCCCCCGTCGGATCCCGACGACCTCTACATCCTCTGCACGGGGGGGACGACGGGGCGCCCCAAGGGGGTGCTGTGGCGACAAGGCGACGCCCTGGTGGCGGCCTTCGGAGTGTCTCGCCGCGACGGGACGCCCTACCGGCACGCCGAGGAGGTGGGCGAGGCGGCGGCGCGGCGCCGGGCCCGGGTGATCTGTCCCGCTCCACCCCTGATGCACGGGGCGGCCCAGTGGCTGAGCGTCCAGGCCCTGTGTTCGGGGCACACCCTGGTGATGCCCGACGTCGTCGCCCACCTCGACGCCGCCGATCTGTGGGACACCGTCGAACGCGAGGAGGTCGAGGTCCTCCAGATCGTCGGCGATGCCTTCGCCGTGCCCCTCCTCGAGGAGTTCCGCGCCCGGCCCCGCTCCGTCGGATCCTTGGGCCTGGTGGTGTCGGGCGGGGCGCCCCTGCAACCGACCCACAAGGCGGCCCTGCTCGAGGTGCTCGGTGACGGCGCCCGGATCCGCGACAGCCTCGGGTCCTCCGAGACCGGTCTGCAGGCGCGCCACACCTCCCGGCCCGGCGAGGTGGCGACGGGGCGCTTTCGTCCCGGACCCGACACCCGGGTGGTCGACGCGGCCAGACGGCGCTTCGTCGCCCCACCCCCGGGTCCCGGCGCCGGGTCCGGGACCGAGACCGAGCCGGGCTGGTTGGCCCAGGCGGGCCCGGTGCCTCTCGGTTACCTGGGCGACGCCGAGGCCACGGCGCGCACCTTCCCCGTGGTGGAGGGGGTGCGGGTGTCGGTCCCCGGCGACCGGGCCCGCTGGGCGGGCCCCGACGAGATCGAGCTGCTGGGGCGGGACTCGGTCACGATCGTGACCGGCGGCGAGAAGGTGTTCGCCGAGGAGGTGGAGGCGGTCGTCAAGACCCATCCCCGGGTCGTCGACGCCGTGGTGTGCGGGGTGCCGAGCCGGCGGTGGGGGAGCGAGGTGACCGCCGTCGTCGCCGTGGCCGGCGGTGCCCTGGGCCTCGAGGAGCTGAGGGACCACTGCCGCCGCCACCTCGCCGGCTACAAGGTGCCGCGGCGTCTCGTCGTGGTCGACACGGTGCGGCGCAGCCCGGCCGGCAAACCCGACTACCGCTGGGCCGTCGACACCGCCCTGGGGTCGGTGGGCACCGACTGAGCCGCGGGGCGGGCCCCGCCGCTTCCCGCCGGGAGCGGACCCGCGGGGTCAGGCGCCGAGGCGCTCGCGGGCGGCCTTGGAGCGGGCCAGGAGGTGGGCGGGGACGGCGACACCGTTCACGGTGGCCCCGCCGGCGGCGACGGCGGTGGCCCCGCCGGCGTCGGTGTCCGCCTCGGCGCTGGTCTCGGCGGCCCGCTCGGCCTCGGCCCGCTCGAGCTCGCGGGCGTGGCGGAAGGCGTCCCAGTCGCGGGCCCGGACCAGGGCGTGCTGATCGACGTGACCGAGCATCTCACCGTTGTCGAAGCGGACCCAGTAGCGCCGCCAGGTGAGGCCGTCGGCGACGGCGATCCGTCCGGTCGTGCCCTCGGGGACGCCGGGAAGGTCGACGACGGCGACCACCTTGTCGCCGGGCTTGTAGGGGCGGGCCTGCAGGTCGGCGGTGCGGGGCGGTGCGGCGGTCCTCGGCATGGCGGGGAACCGTACCGCCTCGGATCCGCCGGCGAGAACACCGCGGGGGCGCTGATCTGACCGTGCCCGTGGGCGTCGCTAGCGTGGTGGGAACCCGACGGGAGGCCCGATGACACCCGAAGAACTCGGCTACCGGCCCTTCGACGCCGACAACCACTACTACGAGGCCGCCGACGCCTTCACCCGCCACGTCGATCCCGCCATGCAGCCCCGTGTCGTCCAGTGGGTCGAGCTCGACGGTCGGCGCTACCACCTGGTGGGCGGTCGCCTGTCCCGGGCGGTCGCCAACCCCACCTGGGATCCCATCGCCAAACCGGGCGCCCTGCACAAGTACTTTCGGGGCAACCCCGAAGGCAAGAGCCCCCTGGAGTACCTGCGCGACCGCGAGCCCCTGCCGGCGGCCTACGTCGACCGGGAGGCCCGCCTCGAGGTGATCCGCCGCCAGGGTCTCGACGGGGTGTGGCTGTTCCCCACCCTCGGTGTGCTCTACGAGGAGCTGCTCAAAGACGACGTCGAGGCCGTCGTCGCCTTCATGCGGGGGTTCAACCGCTGGTTGTCGGAGGACTGGGGCTTCGCCTACGCCGACACGATCTTCGCCGCTCCCTACATCGCCCTGGGCGACGTCGACGCCGCGGCGGCCGAGGTCGAGTGGGCGATCGGACAGGGCGCCCGGGTGCTGGTCATGCGGCCGGCGGCGGTCACGACCGCCACCGGCGTGTTCTCGCCCTTCCATCCCCGCTTCGATCCCGTCTGGGAGCGCATCGACGCCGCCGGGGTGCCGGTGGTGATCCACGCCGGCGACAGCGGCTACAGCTCCCACGGGTACGCCGACGACCGCTTCTCGGCGGCGGGCCTCACCAAGGGCGGCTACGGCGGGCCCTCGATCCGGGCGTTCGCCATCGAACGGGCCGCCCAGGACTGGTTGATGCAGGCCGTGTTCGAGAAGATCTTCACCCGCTTTCCGAACCTCAGGGTGGCGTCGGTGGAGAACGGGTCCGACTTCCTCGGCCCCATGTTCCGCAAGTTCGACCAGCAGGCCCGCAAGGCCCCCCACTGGTTCGACGACCACCCCGTCGAGACCTTCCGTCGCCACGTGTGGATGAACCCCTTCTGGGAGGACGACGTCGCCGAGGTGGTCGACCTGATGGGCGCCGACCGGGTGATCTTCGGCTCGGACTGGCCCCACATCGAGGGCCTGCCGGCGCCACTCGACTACGTCGTGGAGCTGAAGGCCTTCGACGACGGGGACCGGCGCCGGATCCTGCGGGACAATGTCGTCGAGCTCAACACACCACGGCCACGCTGACACCGGGTCGGGGTCGGGGCGGGGTGCCCTGACCGTCGCTCTGGTCGCCAACGCCGTCCTGCTCGTCGCCCAGGTGGTGGGCGGGCTGGCCTTCGGGTCCCTGTCCCTTCTGGCCGACTCGGTCCACCAGGCCTCCGACGTGGCGTCGCTGGTGCTGGCCCTGGTCATCGCCGTCGTCGTCGCCCGGCCCCCCTCGGCCCGCTACACCTTCGGCCTCGGTCGCGCCGACGCCCTCGGCGCCCTCGGACACGCCGCCCTGCTGGTCCTCGGCGCTCTGGTCGTGGTGGCCGAGGCCGTGCGGCGCCTGGGTTCGCCACCCGAGGTCGAGGCGGGTGGGGTCATCGTGTTGGCCCTGGTGGGCCTGGTCGTCAACGCCGGTTCGGCGCTGTGGCTGCACCGGGGTCACCGCCACTCCCTGAACGTGCGGGGCGCGGCCCTGCACCTGGCCGCCGATGCCCTCGGCTCCCTCGTCGCCCTGGTGGCGGGTGTGGCCGTGGCCCTCACCGGCGTGGACCGGGTCGACGCCGCCCTGGCCGTGGTCATCGCCGTGGTGATCGTGGTCTCGGCCGTGGTCCTGGCCCGGGCGGCCGCCCACGTCCTGCTCGACGGGGTGCCGCCGGGGGTGTCGATCGAGGACCTCACCGCCGCCATCGCCGCCGACCCCGATGTGCTCGACGTGCACCACCTCCACGTCCGTTCCCTGGACGGACGCACCCTCAGCCTCACCGCCCACGCCGTGGTGGACACCGACGATCTCCACCGGGCCCAGCTGGTGACCGAGAGGCTGGCCGAGGTGCTCCAGGGCGAGGGGATCGAGCACGTCACCCTCCAGGTCGAGTGCCACGCCTGCACCCCACCGGCCGACACGGGGCGGGCGGAGGCCGGGTCCGCCGATCTCGGCACCGGCGTGAACGATCGCTAACATGTCGGCACGCGCCCGCGCGCGTCGCCAGCCGGGGGACACGGCCCGTCCGGTCCCACCCGACCCATCACGAACAGGAGACGACCCGCCGTGAGCATGCCCACACCCGACGAGGTCCGCGCCGAGGTCGAGGCCTTCCTCGACGAGAACTGGGACCCGTCCCTCACCGTGCGCGAGTGGTGGGCCCGACTGGCCCCCTCGGGTTTCGCCCACCCCATGTTGCCGCCCAACGCCGGAGGCCGTGGCTGGAGCCGCGATCTCGCCGCCGTCGTCAACACGGTGATGGCCGAGCGCAACGTGCTCGGGCCGCCCGCCGGTCTCGGGCGCATGCTCGCCGCCCCCACCATCGCCGCCCACGGCACCCAGGAGCAGATCGACGAGTTCATCCCGCCCATCCTCGAGGG
>RFFY01000446.1 GCA_003697065.1 Actinomyces sp.
CCCAGGAGGTCCACCTCCTCGTGGGCCCGCCCGTCGAGGCGCGGGGCCAGCACGTGGCCCTGGCCGTCGACGACCTCGATGCCGCCCTGGCCGAGCTCAGGACCGCCGGAGTGGCCGTGCGGGGTCCCGGCGAGATCCCCGGCGTGTGCCGCCAGGCCTTCTGCGCCGATCCGGCCGGCAACACCATCGAGCTCAACCAACGCCTCTGAGCGCCGGCGCGCCGCGCCCGCAGTGCCGGGGCGGCCCGGGTCGGGTCCCGAGACTCAGGCGGTGAGGGCCAGGCCCAGGGCGTAGGCCAGGCCACCGACGAGCTGGGCGCGTGCCGTCGTCGCCAGCACCCCGATGAGTTCGGGGCCGCGGGCACCCGCCACCACGTCGCGCAGGGCGGGCAGGGCCACCGGCAGACCGGCGAGGGCCGTCCAACCCGCCCGGCCCTCGAGTCCCGCCCCCACCGTCGCCACGGCGAAGCCCCCCACCAGCACCACGACGTACAGAACCCGGGTCGGGCCGTCACCGAGACGAACCGCCAGGGTCCGCTTGCCCGCCGCGGTGTCGCCGGGGATGTCCCTCAGGTTGTTCACCACGAGGAGGGCCACGGCCCACAGCCCGACGGCCACCCCCGACACCAGCGACAGGGCGGTCAGCTCCTCGACCTGGACGTAGGTGGTGCCGGCGGTGGCCACCAGGCCGAAGAAGACGAACACGAAGACCTCGCCCAGGCCGTGGTACCCGTAGGGGAAGGGACCACCGGTGTAACCCCAGGCGGCGAGCAGGGCCGCCGCCCCCACCGCCAGCAGCTCCCAACCGACGAGGGCCGCCAGGACCAGTCCGGCCACGGCCGCCACCGTGAACGAGATCGTCGCCGCCCTCTTCACCCGCCGGGCCTCGACCAGGCCCGAACCGACCAGGCGCACGGGACCGACCCGACGGGCGTCGTCGGTGCCCCGCACCCCGTCGGCGTGGTCGTTGGCGTAGTTGACCCCGACCTGCAGGGCGAGGGCCACCACGAGAGCGAGGACGGCCCGCCCCCAGATCACGCCCCCGGCCTCGCCGGCGGCGCAGGCGGTGCCCACGACCACCGGCACCAGGGCCGCCGGCAGGGTGCGGGGCCGGGCGCCGGCCACCCACAGCGACACGGACGAGGGCCGATCGATCATCCGGTGAGGTTCGCGGCGCCGCCGCTCAGGTGTCCACTCGGGGCGCGGAGGGTGAACCCGCCCCGGGGGGAGCGTCGCCGCGGTGCCGATCGACCAGATCGGCCAGCACGCCCACCAGGAGTTCGTGTTCGACGGCGTGGATCCGCTCCTCGAGGGCGTCGCGGGTGTCGTCGGGATGGATGGGGACGACCCGCGTGGCCAACACCGGTCCCTCGTCGACCCGTTCGTCGGGGACGAGGTGGACCATCACCCCGGTGTGGTCGAGCCCCTCGTCGAGGTGGGCCCGCCAGGCGTCGTCGATCGCATGGGC
>RFFY01000447.1 GCA_003697065.1 Actinomyces sp.
CCCGCCGGTGTCACGGGCCGCGGTCGAGGTGGGGGCGGGTCCGGCGTCGACGGGGCTGGCGGTGTCGGTGGTGGCGTCGCGCCCCACGAGCCAGACGCCGGCCGCCACGGCACCGGCAGCCGCCACGACGAGGGCGGCCCGGGCGACCACGGCGACGCCGCGTCGCGCCCGCCCCGACGTCGGCCGGGGGGCGGCCCCGGTGGCGAGGTGACGGTCGACCTGGCGGCCGCGGGCGGCGATCGCCCGCCGGAGACGTTCGGCGGTGGCCACCAGGGCGGGATCGGTCGCCAGGGGATCGGCGTCGCCGGGCCCGGACGAGGGGCGGGTGTCGTCGGCGTGGGGGTCGGTCATCGTGGGTCTCCGGGGTCGGGGACGAAGCGCTGGCGGAGAGCGGTGAGGCCGCGGTGGGCGTGGGTCTTGACGCTGCCGGCGGAGATGCCGAGGGTGGCGGCGATCTCGGACTCGCTGAGACCGGCCTGATAGCGCAGGGCCAGGACCTCGGCCTGGCGGCGGGGGAGCTCCCGCAGGGCGGCGAGGACCCGGGTGGTCTCCACCTGGCGCAGAGCTGTCTCCTCGGCGGGTTCGACGGGCGGGGTGACGGCCCGGGGCCAGGCGCGGCGGCGCTGACGACGGCGCAGACGGGAGCGGGCGGCGTTGAGGACCATGGAGCGCAGGTAGGCGGCCTCGTGGCCGGGGTCGACGGTCAGGCCCCGTCGGGCCAGGCGGGCGAAGGCGTCCTGGACGACTTCCTCGCACTCGCCGATCTCGTCGAGCAGGAGGGAGGCGAGGTGCACCAGGTCGCGGTAGTGGCGACGATGGAGCGCGACGAGGGGATCGTCGACGGGCTGGGCCGCCACCGGGGTGGTCATCTCGTCCTCCGACATGGGCTCACCCTTGCAGACGCCCGCCGGGCCCGTCGGGTTGACAAGCCCGACGCACCGACCGCGGCCGCCGCGTGGTGCGGACGCCCGGCTCGGAGCGGACCTGAGCCGGAGGGCGCCGGCGGGATGGCGCTCAGGGACGGTCGGCCACGGGGGGGAGCACGTCGACGGCCCGCTGGCGCAGCCAGTGGTCGGCGAGGACCACGAGGGCCATGGCCTCGACCATGGGGACGGCACGGGGCAGGACACAGGGGTCGTGACGCCCCCGGGCGGCCAGGGTGGTCGCCTCGTTGTCGACGGTGACGGTGTCTTGTTCGGCGGCGATGGTGGCCGTGGGTTTGAAGGCCACCCGGAACACGATGTCGGCGCCGTTGGTGATCCCACCCTGCACGCCACCGGACCGGTTGGCCGTCACCCGGGGACCGTCGGGTCCGGGCACGAAGGGGTCGTTGTGGGCGCGACCCGTGAGGCGGGTGCCCCCGAACCCGCTGCCGATCTCGAAGCCCTTGGCCGCCGGGAGGGAGAGCTGGGCCCGCGCCAGATCGGCGTCGATCTTGTCGAAGACGGGTTCGCCCAAGCCCGCCGGAACCCGGCGGCACACGCAGGTGACGACGCCGCCCAGGGAGTCGCCCGCGGCCCGGGCCTCCTCGATGGCCGCCGCCATCCGCGCCGCGGCGTCGGGATCGGGACACCGGGTGGGATGGGCCTCGACGGCGGCGAGGTCGACGGCATCAGGGTCGACGTCCGCCTCGATCTCGTGCACCGACGACACCCAGGCCAGGACCTCGATCCCGGCCACCTCGCTCAGGAGTCGCCGGGCCACGGCGCCGGCGGCCACCCGGCCGATGGTCTCGCGGGCCGACGCCCGGCCCCCGCCCGCCCAGTTGCGGATGCCGTACTTGGCGTCGTAGGTGAAGTCGGCGTGGGACGGGCGGTACACGCGGCGCAGGTGCTCGTAGGCGCCGGACCGGGCGTCGGTGTTGCGCACGAGGATGGCGATGGGTGTGCCCAGGGTGCGGCCCTCGAAGACGCCCGAGAGGATCTCGGCCCGGTCGGCCTCGTCGCGTTGGGTGACGAGACGGCTCTGCCCGGGTCGGCGCCGGTCGAGATCGCGCTGGATGTCGGCGGCGTCGAGAGCGAGGCGGGGCGGGCACCCGTCGACGACCACTCCGACGCCGCCGCCGTGGGACTCGCCGAACGTGCTCAGGCGGAACACGGTGCCGAACTGGGAGGACATGCGCCGAGCATACGGGTCGCGGACCTCGCCGCCCGGTGACCGTTGGCCGGGTCCCGGCGGTGTCACCCGCGGCAGGCCGGGACCGGCTCAGGGCCCCGTGACGGGGACCACCCAGCGGTCGCCGAACAGATCGACCGGGACCTCGACCCCCACGCGGCGCCACAGGGCGGGCGGCACGCCGATGTCGGCGCACAGGAGCCGACCGACCCGCGGGGAGCCGAACAGGCCCGCCTTGGGCAGGGCCAGGGTGACGGTGTCGGTGGCGTCGATGCAGAGCCCCGGCTCGGCACCCGTGTCGACGTCGACCCCGGTGGGAACGTCGAGGCTGACCACCGGTGCACCGGTCCCGACGATGGCGGCCACCAGCTCGGCCACCCGTCCCCGGGGGGCGCCCCTGAGGGAGTACCCGACGAGCCCGTCGACGACGAGGTCGGGCGCTCGGTTGGCGACGTCGGCGCCGTCGACGGTCAGGACGCGGGCGCCGGTGGCGGTGAGGGCGGCGAGCTGGTCGCCGGTCACCGGGGTCAGGTCGGCCGGGTCGGCGGCGAGCACGACCTCCACCGCCAGACCCCGGTTGGCCAGATGACGGGCGCAGACCAGCGCCCCACCCCCGTTGCCGCCCCGCCCGGCGGCGATCAGCACCCGCCGGGGCCGGTGGGCGGCGAGCACATGGGCGGCGAGACCCCGTCCGGCGTTCTCCATCATGCGCACGAGGTCGATCCGGGCCTCGGCGACCATCAGCTCGTCGAGACGGCGCATCTGGTCCCGGGTGACGACCGGCCAGCGGGTCGGGCGGGCCCCGGTCATGGCCCGACCCTAGCGGTCGCCTGCCGTCCGGGCCCCGGTCCCGGCGCAACCCCGGCGGCCGCCTGCCGTCCGGGCCCCGGTCCTGGCGCGACCCCGGCGGCCGCCTGGCGTCCGGCGGGCACACTGGGGCGGTGAGCGAACGTCTCCGCATCGTCAGTCGCCAGGGACATCCCGACTTCCTCGACCTGCCCTGGGACACGGAGCTCGCCTCGTGGACCCATCCCCGCCTGGCGACCGTCGCCCGGGGGGTGGCCCGCCACGTCGTACGCTTCGTCCGCTACGGCGACCGGGTGTACGCCCTCAAGGAGACCGGGGCCGGGGCGGCCCACCGGGAATACCGCCTCCTGCGCCGCCTCCGCGACGACGAGGGTCTCCCCACCGTCGAGGCGGTCGGGGTGGTGGACGGGCGGCGCAGCCGCGACGGCGAGCCCCTCGGGGCGGTGCTCGTCACCCTCCACCTCGACTACTCCCTGCCCTACCGGTACCTGTTCCGTCTCGACCAGTCCGAGGGCCAACGGCGCCGTCTCATCGACGCCCTGGTCGTCTTGCTGGTCCGCCTCCACCTGGCCGGCTTCTACTGGGGCGACTGCTCCTTGTCCAACACCTTGTTCCGACGCGACGCCGGGGCCCTGGCCGCCTACCTGGTGGACGCCGAGACCGGCGAGTTCCATCCGACGCTCGCCGACGAACTGCGCCACCACGAGCTCGAGATCGCCCGGACCAACATCGCCGGTGGGCTCTACGACATGCAGGCCGAAGGACGCCTGCCCCTCGAGGTCGACCCGGTCGGCGTCGTCGACGAACTCGAGGCGCGCTACCACGCCCTGTGGAACGAACTCACCCGCACCGACGAGCTCGATCCGGCCGAACGGTGGCGCATCGAGGAACGGATCCGCACGATCAACGAGCTCGGTTTCGACGTCGAGGAGCTGACCCTGGAGCGCTCGCCCGACGGGACCCGGATCTGGGTGCGTCCGGCCGTGGTGGAGGAGGGCCATCATCACCGCCTCCTGCGCCGCCTGACCGGGCTCGAGGTCCAGGAGAACCAGGCCCGGCGCCTGCTCGGCGCCATCCACGCCTACGGCGCCTGGTTGTCGGCCCGGGAGGGGCGTGAGCTGCCCGAGGCGGTGGTCGCCTACCGCTGGTTGTCGGAGCGCTTCGAGCCGGTGGTGGCGGCGGTCCCCGAGACCCTCCGCGACCGTCTGGAGCCGGCGGAGATCTATCTGGCCCTGCTCGAGCACCGGGGACGCCTGGCCGAGCGTCACGGTCGCGAGGTCGACAACGACGAGGCCCTGGTGTCGTTCCTGGCCGAGCTCCCGACCCGGCCCCCCGAGCGCCTCCTGGACGTGGACGAGGTGGAGGCGGTCGCCGGTGTCGCCGAGCCCGTCGACGACGAGACGCCCTGACGGCGTCGGGGCGCGTATCAGACCGCCGTGTCGTCGGGCGCCACCTCGACGGGGTCCCGCGCGTCGGGCGCCGCGGCGCGGGTCAGACCGCCGTGTCGTCGGGCGCCACCTCGACGAGGTCCCGCGCGTCGGGCGCCGCGGCGCGGGCGGCGGCCGCCGTGGCGTCGTCGGGGGCGCGGTGGGCGGCGGCCTCGGCCTCGAGGCGGGCCCGCCACACGCCGACCTCCCGCTCGACGACTTCGGGGGTCCAGCCCAGCTCGCGTCCCATGATCTCGGCCACGTGGGGCGCGATCGACAGACCGCCGTCGCGTTCCTCGATGGCGACGCGGAGACGCCGGGCGAGGACGTCGTCGAGGTGCAGCGCCCCTTCGTGGCGGACGGCGTGGACGACCTCGGCGGCCAGATAACCCTCACCGGGCAGGAGCTCGGCCAGGGCCGGATCGGCCTCGCACAGCGCCAGGACGTCGACGACCCGGGAGCCGTGACGCCACAGGAGGCGCTCGGCGACAGGGTCGGGGAGGGCGTGGGCGGCGGCGATCTCGGGCCCCCGGTGACGCCAGGTCTCCCAGTCGGCGGCCCCGAGGAGGGGGACGTCGGCGGTGCAGGAGGGGGGCACCCGTCGGTCGAGGCCGGCGGCCACCCGGTCGATGGTGTCGGCGGCCATCAGGCGGTAGGTCGTGTACTTTCCCCCGGCGATGGTGACGAGCCCCGGGACGGGCTCGGCCACGGCGTGTTCGCGACTGAGCTCGGTGGTGTCGTCGGCCTCGGCCGCCACCAGGGGGCGGAGCCCGGCGTAGACGGCCACGATGTCGTCGTGGGTCAGGGGTCGGGCCAGGGCACGGTTGGCGTGCTCGAGGATGTAGTCGATGTCGGCCCGGGAGGCGGCGGGGTGGGCCCGGTCGAAGGCCCAGTCGGTGTCGGTCGTGCCGACCAGCCAGTGTCGCCCCCAGGGGATGACGAACAGCACGCTGCGTTCGGTGCGCAGCACGACGCCGCTGTCGCCGTCGACGGCCTCGCGGGGCACGACGAGATGGACCCCCTTGGCGGCCCGGACCCGCAGGGTCGCCCGCCCGGCCATGTCCTGGATGTCGTCGGTCCAGACGCCGGTGGCGTTGACGACCCGGCGGGCCCGCACGGTGAAGCGGCGCCCGGTCTCGACATCGACCACCCGGGCCCCACGGACGACACCGTCGTCGACGACGAGGGACTCGACCCGGGTGCTGGTGGTGATGGCGGCCCCGTGGCGGGCGGCGGTCCGGGCCACGGTCACCGTGTGGCGGGCGTCGTCGACCTGGGCGTCCCAGTAGAGGATCCCGCCGACGAGGTGGTCACGGCGCAGACCCGGGACGAGGCGCAGGGCGGCCTCGCGTGACAGGTGGCGGTGGCGGGGGAGGGGGTTGTCGGCCCCGATGGCGGCGAGCACGTCGTAGAGGGCGACGCCGGCGCCGTAGTAGGCCCGCTGCCAGATGCGGTGGGTGAGGGGGATGAGGAACGACACGGGTCGCACCAGGTGCGGACACACCCGGGTCATGAGAACGCCGCGTTCGTGGAGGGCCTCGCGCACGAGATGGATGTCGCGCTGTTCGAGGTAGCGCAGTCCGCCGTGGATGAGCTTCGACGAGCGGCTGCTCGTCCCCGCCGCCAGGTCGCGCTGCTCGACGAGGCCGACGCTGAGGCCGCGGGTGACGGCGTCGAGGGCGCACCCCACGCCCGTGACCCCGCCGCCGATCACGAGGACGTCGAGCTCCTCTCCCGCCAGACGCTCGAGGGCCGCCCGCCGCCCGGCCGGGCCCAGGGAACCGGGGACGGACCCCACCTCGACACGAGGATCGGGTTCGGACGGACGACCGGCGCTGGTCATGGCCCCAGTAGACCCCGAATCGGGCACGACCACAACGGCGGGAATCGGGAGAGGGTGGGCCGGTGATCGGCGCGGGAGCGGGGCGAGTGGGTGCCGCCGGCCCCGGCCCCGTACTCTGGCCGGCGAGCCGGACCGGGAACCCGATGGAGGCACGATGCCCGATTTCGCCACGGTGTGGGAGGCGATCGCCGACCTCGACCCGACCGCCGACGCCCTCGCCCACGGCGACGTGGCCACGGGCGGACCGCCCCGCTCGTGGGGCGCCATGGAGGACCGGGCCGCCCGCCTGGCCGCCGCCTTCGCCGACCACGGTGTCGGCCACGACGACAAGGTCGCCCTCTACCTCTACAACGGCCCGGAGTACATCGAGACGGAGTTCGCCGCCTTCAAGCAGAGGGCGGTGCCGTGCAACGTCAACTACCGCTATCTCGCCGACGAGCTCACCTACCTGCTGACCAACGCCGACGCCCGGGTGGTCGTGTTCGACCACTCCCTGGCCGAGCGGGTTCTCGAGGTGCGCGACCGGTGCCCGGCTCTGCGCCTGCTGGTACAGGTCGGCGGCGACGAGGTGGTCGACGGCGCCGTCGCCTACGAGGAGCTGATCGCCGCCCACGATCCGGCCCCCCGCATCGCCCGCTCCGACGACGACCTGTGGTTCCTGTACACGGGCGGGACGACGGGCAACCCCAAGGCCGTCATGTGGCCCCACGGGAACCTCATGCAGACCATGGTCGTCCACTACGCCGTGATCGAGCGCGAGGTCCCCACCAGCGTGGCGGAGGCGGTCGACGCCGTCCGCGAGTACAGGCGGCGGGGACGCCACATCCGCCTCCTGGCCGCCGCTCCGCTCATGCACGGCACCTCGGGCATCTCCTCGCTCCAGAACCTCACCCTGGGCGGCATGATCGCCACCTTGGCCAGCCGCCACTTCGACGCCCACGAGCTGTGGCGGGTCGTGCAGGAGCGGCGCATCACCCAGCTCACCATCGTCGGTGACGCCTTCGCCCGCCCCATGCTGCGGGCCCTCGACGAGGCGGCGGCCGAGGGACGCCCCTACGACCTGTCGTCGCTGCGCCAGATCCTGTCGTCGGGCGTCATGTGGTCGAACGAGTCCAAGCAGGCCCTGCTCGCCTACCACGACATGACCCTCTTCGACAGCCTCGGTTCGAGCGAGGGCGTGGGCTTCGGGGCCCAGATCGCCCGCCGCGACGAGGGCGAGACCCGCACCGCCCGCTTCCGCCTCGGGCCCAACGCCACCGTCTTGACCGACGACGGACGCGAGGTCGAGCCCGGCTCGGGCGAGGTGGGCATGCTGGCGGTTGGCGGCGCCATCCCCCTCGGCTACTACAAGGACCCCGACAAGACGGCCGCCACCTTCCGGGTGGTGGCCGGTCGACGCTGGTCCATGCCGGGCGACTTCGCCACCGTCGAGGCCGACGGGACGATCACCCTGCTGGGACGGGGCTCGGTGTGCATCAACTCGGGCGGGGAGAAGATCTACCCCGAGGAGGTCGAAGAGGCCCTCAAGACCCACCCCGCGGTCCACGACGCCAACGTGGTCGGCCTCCCCGACGAGCGCTGGGGTCAGGCCGTCACCGCCGTGGTGTCCCTGGAGCCGGGGGCGGAGGTCGACGACGCCGAGCTGATCGCCCACGTCAAGGGGCGTCTCGCCCACTACAAGGCACCGAAGACCATCGTGCGGGTGCCCGAGATCCTGCGGGGCCCCAACGGCAAGGCCGACTACCGCTGGGCCCGCGACACGGCGGCGGAGGCCGTGGGGGTAACCCCCGCCACGTGATGAGCCAGGGTCGTGGCCGCGGGGGAGGGGCCCGGCGCCCGACCCCCGACGGTCACAGCTCGAGCAGGGCCTGTTCGACCACCTCGGTCAAGGCGGGGTGGATGTAGTACTGGCCGCGGGCCATCTCGTCGACGGTCTGGCCGAAGACCATGCCCTGGACGAGCTGCTGGATGAGGGTGGACGCCTGGGGGCCGATGATGTGGGCCCCGAGCAGGTGGCGGGTGCGGGCGTCGGCGATCACCTTCACGAAGCCCTCGGTGTCCTCGAGCGCCCACCCGTAGGCGGCGGCGGCGTAGGGCTGCACATGGGAGCGGTAGGCGATCCCCCGTTCGAGGGCCTGGCGTTCCGTCAGCCCCACCGACGCCACCTGGGGGTGGCCGAACACGGCGTGGGGGACGACCCGGTGATCGACGGCGATCAGCTCGTCGGGATGGGTGAGGTTGTGGGCCACCACCCGGGCCTCGGCGTTGGCGGTGTGCTTGAGCTGGACGGGGTTGCACACGTCGCCGAGCGCCCACACCCCCTCGACCGTCGTGCGCTGGTACTCGTCGACCACGACATAGCCCGCGTGGTCGACGGCCAGCCCTCCGGCGGTGGCATCGACCCGGTCGCTGTTGGGGATCCGACCCGTCGCCACCAGCACGGCGTCGCCCCGGACCCCGCGGTGGTCACCGTCGACGCTCACCTCGAGGACGATGTCGTCACCCTCACGGCGGGCGGCGACGGGCTGGGTCGAGCAGAGGACCTCGAAACGGTGGCGGTAGCACTCGGTGAAGCGGAGGCGGATGTCGTCGTCCTCGTTGCGCAGGAAGGTCTCGCCGCGCACGACGAACACCACCTCGCTGCCGAGGGAGCCGAACACGTGGCCGAGCTCGGCGGCGATGTAGCCGGCGCCGATCACGATGAGCCGGCGGGGCAGCTCGTCGATGCGCATGATGGTGTCGGAGGTGTGGTACCCGACCTCGGCCAGCCCGTCGACGTCGGGGATGTGGGGGCGGGCGCCGACGGCGACCACGATGTGGTCGGCGGTGACGATCTCGTCGCCGATGACCACCCGGCGGGGCCCCACGAAGCGGGCGGTGTCGCGGTACACGGTGACATGGGGGAGGGAGCGTCGGTACTCCTCGCCCCCGGCGGCGATGGGGTCGATCCGCCCGAAGATCCGGTCGCGGATGGCGGGCCAGTCGGCCCCCTCGAAGCGGGTGTGGACCCCGAGGCGGGGGCCGCGCCGGGCGAGCTCGGCGGTGTCGGCGGCCACCACCAGCATCTTGGAGGGGATGCAGCCCCGGTTCAGGCAGGTTCCCCCGAAGACCCCGTCTTCGGCGATGGCGATGTCCCAGTCGTCGTGTTCGGGCCCGATGATGCTGTTACCCGATCCGGTACCGATGATGAGGAGATCGAAGTGACGCACGGCGACGCAGGGTACCGGCCGGGCCCGATCGGACCGGGTCCGGTGGCGAGGCGGTGGGCGCGACTGTCGGCGGTCGGACTGTCGGCGGCCCTGTTGGCTGCGGCCTGCGGGACCGGCGCCGACGTCGACACCACCGAACGCGACGCCCGGGGGCGCATCGTCGCCGCCGGCCGGGTGGGAACCCTCGTGTTGCGTCAGGGCGACTGCTTCCGGGAACCGGCCGGCGAGGTGGTCACCCGGGTGGAGGGCGTGCCCTGCGGCCGGCCCCACGACGGCCAGGTGGTCGCCACCTTCGAGCTCGCCGCCGGCGACGACGAGGCGTGGCCGGGGACCGACGCCCTCACCGCCGGGGTCACCGGGCGCTGCCTCGATCTCGCCGTCGAGGCCATCGGCGACCCGGCGCGCACGGCGGGACTCTCGCTGGCGGCCTACGTCCCCGACGCCGACAGCTGGGACGCCGGCGACCGCGGGGTGGTGTGCTGGGTCCGCGCCGCCGACGGCTCGCCCCTGTCGGGCGACGTGCTGTCGGCGGGGGCCTGACCCGCGGTCGGACCGCCTCAGGCCGGGGCGGGGGCTCCCCGACGGTAGGCCTCGAGATCCACCGCCACCTGCTGACGCCACGCCTCGGCCCGTCGGACCTTCAGGTCCTCGAAGCCGCGGATCGAGTCGCTGGAGCCGGCGATGCGCACCGCCTCGTCGAGCCGGTCGGCGTCGAGGTGCTCGAGCAGGGTGGCCACGCAGGCCCGGTACTCGTCGGGGAGGCGGCGCTCGAGGCGGCGCACGGCCGTCTTGCCGAAGGGGTCGAGTGCCGTGCCCCTCAGGCGCTTGGCCCGGGCCAGGGCGGCGATGGCGGGACGGGCCCAGGGACCGAGGGTGATCTTGCGGTCCAGGCCCATCGCCCGCAGCAGGGGCGGATGGAGCTTCCAGGCGATACGCCCGTCGGGGCCGGCGACCTCGGCGGCGGGCCGGACGCCGTCGGGGTCGAGCATGAGGCGGGCCACCTCGTACTCGTCCTTGTAGGCGCACAGGTGGTGGAGCTGCTCGGCCACCGTCCGGGTGAGGCGGGTCGACCCGGGAGCGACCGCGTTCTCGGCGGCGGCCACCTCCTCGATGGTGGCGAGCCAGCTCTCGGCGAGGCGCCGGTCCTGGAAGCCGACGAGGTCGTGGGCCCGTAGGACGAGAGCCTCGTGGAGGGCGTCGTCGTCGCCGCTGACGGCGGCGATGCGTGCCGCCGGGGCCTCGTCGAGCAGGGGCAGGGCGACCGGCGCCGTCGGGGGCGGCTCGGCCGCGGCCCGTACCCGGTCGGGGTCGGCGACGTACCAGCGGCCCCAGGTGAAGGCGGCGAGGTTGGTCTCGACCGCCACCCCGTTGAGCTCGATGGCCTCCACGATGCGGGCGGGATCGACGGGCACGACACCCGCCTGCACCGCCATGCCCAGCACGAACACGTTGGCGGGGCTGGTCGTGTCGAGGAGTCCCTCCACGAGGCGGCCCACGTCGGCCCACACGGGCTCGTCGCCGGTGGCCTCCTCGATGGCCGCCAGCAGGGCGCCGCGGTCGGGTTGGTCCTCGGGGTGCACGACCATGTGGGCGGTGGGGACCAGGGTCGTCGAGCCCACCACGCGGGTGCCGGGATGGGTGGCCGTGAGCGCCCGGGGGGAGGCGGCGACGAGGAGATCGAGGGCCAACAGGACGTCGGCCTGGGCGGTGCCCAGGCGGCTCTGGGGGGCGGGCGCACCCCGGGTGAGGCGCAGGTCCGACACCACCGGGCCGGCCTTCTGGGACAGGCCCGTCTGGTCGAGGCCCCGCACCTCCCACCCGTCGAGCATGGCCGCCGTGCCGAGGATCTGGGCG
>RFFY01000448.1 GCA_003697065.1 Actinomyces sp.
AAGACGAGGTCGTCGCCGTCACCGGGCCGCTCGACGCCGGCGATCTTCACCGAGACGTCGATGATCGGCGTCGGGTCCCGCCAGTCGGGGATGCCGTCACCGTCGGAGTCGGGCTGGGAGACAGCCGACCCGGCGCCCACGCTGACCTCGAGGGAATCGGCGAAGCCGTCGTCGTCGGAATCGGGGTCGAGCCAGTCGGGGATCCCGTCACCGTCGGAGTCGCGGGGCACCACCACGTCGGGACCGACCTCGACGGCGTCGGGGATCCCGTCACCGTCGGAGTCCGGGTCCCGCCAGTTGCCCAGCCCGTCACCGTCGGCGTCGTCGGTGCCCTCGACGGCGTCGGGGATGGTGTCGTCGTCGGTGTCGAGGTCGAGGCGGTCCGGGGTGGCGTCGGCGTCGGTGTCGATCTCGATCCCGGCGGCGGCCTCGATGGCGTCGCCGATGCCGTCGCCGTCGCTGTCGGGATCACGCTGGTCGGCGGCGCCGTCACCGTCGCTGTCCACCGGCAGCCCCCCGGGGGCCTCGGTGGCGTCGGGAACGTCGTCGCCGTCGCTGTCGAGGTCGAGACGGTCGGGAACGCCGTCGCCGTCGGTGTCGACTGTGCCCTCGACGGCGTCGGGGATCCCGTCGCCGTCGCTGTCGGTGTCGAGCCGGTCGGGGATGCCGTCGCCGTCGCTGTCGCGGTCGGTGCCGTCCGGGGCCTCGGTGGCGTCGTCGACGCCGTCGGCGTCGCTGTCGGTGTCGCGATGGTCCCAGGCGCCGTCACCGTCGCTGTCCACACCGATGCCGCCGGGCGCCTCGGTGGCGTCGTCGACGCCGTCACCGTCACTGTCACGGTCGAGCCAGTCCGGGGTCCCGTCACCGTCGGTGTCGTCGACCACGCCGTCGTCGTCGGCGTCGAACTCGTCGGCGTCGATCAGGCCGTCGCCGTCGGCGTCACCGCTGAGGTCCTGACCGGGGGTGACCGACACCGGGCCGTCGTTGGCGGGATCGGGATCGAGGGTCACCTGGTCGACGACGGTGACGGTCACCGGCCCGAAGGGCCCGACGAAGGCCGGATCGGCCACGACGGGCAGGACGTGGGTGGTCCCGTCGCCGGGCACCACGGGCCCGGCCACCTCGCAGCGCACTCCCGTGGCGTCGACGGCGCACCCGGCGGGCCAGGCCGGATCGGTCGGATCGGCGTCCAGACCCGGGGGCAGCTCGACGTCCACGCTCCAACCCCCGCCGGTCGAGGGCCCGTTGGAGCGGGTCGTGACGGTCACCGTCGTGCCGGCGCCCGGCGCCACGTCGGGCACGGCGACCTCGACGATCGCCACGTCGGCTTCGGGGTCGGCGACGGTGACGGCGAACGGCGTCGTGTCGTCGGCGGGATCGGGGTCGAGGGGCGGTTCGGTCCCCGAGGGTGCGACCACGGCCTCACCCGCCGGGGTGCCGGGGTCGGCGTCGGCCGCCGCGGTCACGGGCAGGATCAGCTCGGTGGTCCCGCCGACGGGGACGGTCCCCGTCACACCGCACAGCACCGAGCCGTCGGGGCGGAGGGTGCAGCGGGGATCGAGGGCGCCACCGGCGTCGACAGCGGTGCCCGCGGGCAAGGTGACGGTCACGGTGAAGCCGTCGGAGTCGCTGGGTCCGGTGTTGGTCACCTCGAGGTGGGCGTCACCACCGGTGCCGGGCACGATCGTGGGCACGACGGTCTGGGTGACAGCGAGGTCGGCCCAGCGCTGGAGGTCGAGGGTCAGGCGGGCGGTGGCGCAGGCCCCGTCGGGATCGCATACCTCGTAGGTGATCTCCCGGATGCCGGCCGCGGCGTCGGCGGGCACGTCCCAGGTCCAGGTGCCGTCGGCGGCGAGCACGAAGACGCCCACATCGGGGGTGTCCAGCGCCGCCCAGCGCAGGGCGTCGCCGTCGACGTCGCTGTCGCCGCCGGTCACGTCACCGTGTCCCTCGGTCCCGGCGACGACCACGACCGGTCCGTCGTCACCGGCGACGGGGGCGTCGTTGACGGGCACGACGCCGACCCGGACGGTGGCGCCGGCGCTCAGACCCGTGGGGTCGGTGACGGTGTAGGTGAAGGCGTCGTCGCCGTTGGTGTTCGGATCGGGCGTGTAGGTGATGGTGCCGTCGGCACCCACGGTCGCCGTGCCGTGACCCGGCGTCCCGACGGCGGTGACCGTCAGGGGGTCACCGTCGGCGTCGCTGTCGTTGGCGAGCACGTCGACGGTCACCGGGACGTCCTCGTCGGTGGTGACGGCGTCGTCGAGGGCCACCGGGGCGTCCGGGACACTTCGCACGGTCACGGTGACCACCGCCGTCGCCCGTCGTCCGCCACGTCGCCGGTCGCGCACCCGATAGGTGAAGGCGTCAGATCCCGCGTAGTCGGGGTCGGGCGTGTAGAGGAAGGTGCCGTCGGTGTCGACGGTGAGGGTGCCGTGGCGGGGGGCCTTCGCCACCGAGAAGCGCAGGGTGTCGCCGTCCGCGTCGGAGGCGTAGGGGGCGAGATCGCCCGGCAGGGCTACGTCCTCGTCGGTGGCGAGGGACACGTCGGCGGCCGTCGGCGGGTCGTTGACGGGCACGATCCGGACCCGGATGGTGGCGCTGTCCTGGCCACCGTGGCCGTCGCTCACCCAGTAGGTGAGGTGGTCGACGCCCGACACGTCGGGATGGGGCGTGTAGG
>RFFY01000449.1 GCA_003697065.1 Actinomyces sp.
CGACCTGTCAGAGCTGGAGCGTGACCTCGGCCCGCACCGGGGGCATCCCGGCCTCGAGCCAGGCGGCGGCCGAGGCCCGCCCCCGCTCGATCAGCTCGCGGGTGTGGGAGAAGTCGATGGGCGACACGTCGACCGGACACGGGGGTGGCACCACCCGCAGGTCGACCCCGGCGCCCCGGTAGCGCTCGATGTCGTTCACCAGACGCTGGGAGGCGAGGATCCCGATCCCGTGCAGCACCATCGCCAGCGCCGACGACGGTGCCTCGGACAGGCTGCACGAAAAGCCCGTCGGGAGGGCGTAGACGACGTCGACGCCCGCCCGCACGGCATGCGACACCGGCGTGTCGTCGACCACCCCACCGTCGATGAGGGGCCGACCGTCGATCTCCACCGGGGGAAAGACACCGGGGATGGCGGCGCTGGCCAAGATGGCGGTCGTGGCGTCCCCGCTCGACAGGGCCCGCTCGGTGCCCGACAACACGTCGGCGGCGATGACCGTCAAGGGGATGGGGGCGTCCTCGAGACGCCGGAAACGCAGATGGGTCGAGACGAGGCGCCGCAGGGGCTCGTTCGACACGAGATGGTCACGCCGGCCGATGAAGCCCAGGAAACCCTCGAGCAGGCCCAGGGGGAACACGTCGCTGCGCTGGAGCCCGCACCAGATCTCCTCCAAGCGGTCGAGGGAGGCCCGGTCGCAGCCGGCGGCCACCCAACCGGCGTTGACGGCACCGACGGAGGTCCCCACCAGCACATCGGGATGGATCCCCGCATCGGCCAGGGCCTGGAGCATCCCGACCTGTACGGCGCCGAGGTTCCCTCCTCCCGAGAGCACGAAGGCGGTGGTCATGGTGCGACGGTATCCCCGCGTCCGACCGGCCGCCGTCCGCCACCGTCACCCCGGCGACCATCATCCGGTGGCCCGGCACGCCGGCCGGCCGGCCCGCTACGGTTCGCGCCGTGACCGACGCCGCCACAGGCGACACGGTCGGCGCTGCCGGCCAGGAGGACCAGGAGCACCAGGAGGAAGAGGAACGCCTCCTCCTGCTCGACGAGCTCGAGGACCGTCTGGCCGCCTTCAACGCCTTCCGCAAGTCCGACGACGCCACCGCCGACGCCATCCTCACCGAGCTGGGCGCCAGCGACGGGGTCGACCGTGACATCGTGCTCGAGCTCGCAGCCGTCCGGCCCCTCGGCCACCCCGATCGCTTCCCCGCCGCCCACGCCATGGCCATCCGCTCCCTCGAGGTGCTCGACCGCAACGGCGCCCGGGCCGTCCCCGTCCGCGGGCTCGGACCCCTCGGCCCCGTGGCCGCCTGGCTGGTCCAGCTCGTCACCCGTTTCATCGTCCGCAACCACCAGCGCCGCCTGGTCGACGACCTGCGCCGCCTCTACGCCCGCCGCGAGGCCAACTGCCTCCCCGACGATCCCGCCCGCCGCCTCCTACGGCGCGCCCGCGTCACGACCGACGCCGTCGCCGAGGGCTTCCGCCGCAACCCCCTCGGCGTTCCCACCTTCCTGCTCGGTGGGGCCGCCTTCTCGACCGTCGTCGGATCCGTTCAGCGACTCGTCGTCGACTCCGTCGACGTCCGCTGGGCCCGTCTGGCCCTGGCCGGGGCCCTCTTCGTCGTGCTGGCCGCCGCCTCGTGGGTGGTCCTGCGAGGCGCCGCCGTCGCCCGCCGGCGCATCGCCCTCACCACCGACCGGCCCTTCGCCGCCCTCTACGAGACCATCGGACGCTGCGGCCGCCCACCCCGCGACCAGGCCCGGACCTTCGCCCTGTGGTCCCTGGTCCTGCTGGCCGCCGGCTGGCTCGTCATCCCCGTCGGCGTGGCACTCTCCCTCATCGGCTGACCCCTCATCGCCTGACCCCTCATCGGCTGACCCCTCATCGCCTGACCGCCGGGGCGCCGGGGGCCCGAGCAAGGCCGAGCCCGTCAGGCGGCGAAGCGCACGGGCAGGACCCCCGGTCCCCGCAGGGTGAGGCGGGGCTTCCACACCGTCTCGCTCGCCCGCTCCCACCGCCCGAAGCGCGTCAGGAGGCGCTCGAGCACGACCTGACCCTCGAGGCGGGCCAGGGAGGCGCCGAGGCAGTAGTGGATGCCCGACCCGAACGAGAGCAGGGGGATCTCGGGCCGGGTCACGTCGAAGCGGTCCGGATCGTCGACGACGGCCGGGTCGCGGTTGGCGGCACCGAGGAAGGTGAGCACCGACTGCCGCGCCCGGATCAGGTGACCGCCCACCTCGGTGTCGTGGAAGGTGTAGCGGCCGTCGATCTGCACGGGCGGCTGGAAGCGCAGGACCTCCTCGACAGTGTTGGGGACCAGGGAACGGTCGGCGCGCACCCGGGCCAGCTCGTCGGGATGATCGAGCAGGGTGTGGACCATGTTGCCGATGAGGTTCGTGGTCGTCTCGAACCCGGCGGCGTAGATGAGCAGGGTCATGGTGACGACCTCGGCCTCGCTCAGCCGGTCCCCGTCGTCGGATGCCGAGATGAGGGTCGACAAGAGGTCGTCGCGGGGCTCCCGCCGCCGCTCGGCCATCAGATCGAGGATGTACTCGCGGACCTTGGTCCCTGACGCCGTCGCCCGCGCCACGTCCTCCTCGCTGGGGTTCGGCTCCAAGGTGGCGGTCAGGTCGGCCACCAGGGGACGCAGCCAGTCCCGATCGGCCCGCGGCACGCCCACCAGCTCGGAGATCACGTTGGCCGGCAGTGGGAAGGCCAGAGCCTCGACCAGGTTCACCTCGCCCTCGTCGGCCACCGCGTCGAGCAACTCGTCGGTCAGCTCGACCACGTGGGGCCGCAGGGCCTCGACCCGCCTCGGGGTGAAGCCCCGGCTGACAAGACCCCGCAGGCGGGTGTGGTCGGGCGGGTTCATGAACAGCATCGACCTGCTCTCGCGGTCACGCTGCACGCTGGCGGCCCCCGGCACGAGACGGTTGGGCCCGGCATCGTCGTCCTCGCGGTTGCCGAAGTCGGTGCTGTTGCGCAGCACCGCCCGGGCGTCGTCGTAGCGGGACAGCACCACGGCGTTGCCGAAGCCGACCTCGTACACCGGTGCCTCGCTGCGCAAGCGGTGGTACAGGGGGTAGGGATCCGGGACGACCGCGGGGTCGGTCAGGATCCGCAGGATCAAGGCGTCGAGTTCCTCGCTCACGATGCGACCTCCCGGGGTCGTGCGCGCCCCCAAGCTCTAGCCGACATCGACCCCGTCGGCCAGACGAGGGCTCTCTCCAGCCGCCAGCGCCCCGGCGATGGCGGCCGCCACGGCGGCATTGGACTCCGCCAATGCCACGTTGGTGTCCACGCTCGCCCGACCGGTCGCCGCCGCGATCGCCGCCAGCACGCGGGGCGTGACCTCGGGCCCCACCACATCGGCGGCGTCGGCCAGGGCCGAGTCGATCGCCGCCTCGACCACCCGCGGGTCGAGTTCGGCCTCCGCCGGAACCGGGTTCACCACCAGCACCCCGCCCGGATGCCCGAGGGCGGCCTGGGCCCGCACGAGGCGGGCCACGGTGGCGGCGTCGTCGGCCCGGTGGGGTACCCCGAGGCCCCCGTCACGGACGTAGAAAGCGGGGAAACGGTCCGTGCGCCACCCCACCACCGGCACCCCGAGGGTCTCGAGCAGCTCGAGGGTGCGGGGCAGGTCGAGGAAGGCCTTCGCCCCCGCCGACACCGTGACCACCGGGTGACGGGCCAGGGCGACCAGATCGTGGCTGACGTCGCCGGTGACGGCCGCTCCCCGGTGCACCCCACCGATGCCACCGGTGGCGAACACCGCCACGCCGGCGGCCGCTGCCAGGGTCACCGACGCCGACACCGTCGTCACCCCCGCCTCGAGTCCCGAGGCCACCGCCACGGCCAGATCGCGGGCGGCCACCTTGTGGGTGGCGGCCAGGAGACGCTCGGCGGCGTCACCCTCGGCACCCACCACCGCCCGTCCGTCGAGCACCCCGGTGAGTGCCGGCACCGCCCCGCCGGCCCGCACCGCCGCCTCGCACCGGCGCAGGCACTCGCCGCTGGCGGGCGCCGGCAGGCCCAGGGCCGAAAAGATCGTGCTCTCCAACGCCACCACCGGGCGCCCCGCCGCCTGTGCAGCCGCCACCTCGTCGCCCACCACGAGCACCTCGTCGGCGACGGGGTCGAACGGGGGCGGCGCAGGGGGCACCAGCCCAGGCTAGGGCCCCGCCCGGACGGGAC
>RFFY01000450.1 GCA_003697065.1 Actinomyces sp.
AACCAGCCCCCCGCCCCCGGCTCCGACCCCCGGCGCCCGTCGGGGTGTCGCCTGGCTCGTCGTGGCCGCCGTGATCCTGGCGACCGGTGCGGGCGTCGGCGGCTTCTTCGTCGGCCGGGCCCTCGAGAGCCGGGACCGACCGACCCTCGTCCCGGTGGCCCAGGGCGTCTCCACGCCCACGGCCGCTCCCGCCACCCTCCCCGGGGAGCGGCCCGGGCCCCTGGCGGGCGAGGACGCCGAGGAGCCGGTGGCGGCCGTGGCTGCCGCCGTCGCCCCCTCGGTCGTCCGTATCGAGACCGCCATCGGCCAGGGTTCGGGCATCATCTGGCGGGCGGCCGACGGCTACATCGTCACCAACGCCCACGTCGTGCAGGGGGCCCGCGAGGTGAAGGTGCGCTTCGCCGACGGCGAGGAGGTCACCGGCGAGGTCGTGGGCGCCGACGTCAACCACGACGTGGCGGTCGTCCACATCGACCCGACCGGCCACCACCTCGTCGAAGCGGTCTTCGCCCCCTCCGACACCGTCGAGGTGGGCCAGCTCGCCGTCGCCATCGGCAGCCCCTTCTCGCTCGACCAGACGGTGACGGCGGGCGTCGTCTCCGCCGTGGGGCGCATCAACCCCGAGGGGGGCGCCGATCCGACCAACCCCGTTCCCGTCGAGATGATCCAGACCGACGCCCCGATCAACCCCGGTAACTCGGGTGGGGCTCTGGCCGACCGTCAGGGGCGCGTGATCGGCATGAACACCTCGATCCGTACCGACGGCCAGACCGAGGGCAACATCGGCGTGGGCTTCGCCATCCCCGCCGACACCATCGAGATCGTCGCCAACCGCATCGTCAACGGCGAGCCCCTCGACATGGGATTCCTCGGGATCTCGGGCCAGGACACCGACGACGGGCGGGGCGGCGCCATCGTCACCGAGGTCGTGGCCGGTAGTGCCGCCGAGCGGGCCGGCCTCGAGGTCGGCGACCGCATCGTGGCCGTCGACGGCGACCCGGTGGCGGGGATGGCCGAGCTCGCCGCCAAGATCAAGCTCTACCGCCCCGACGACCCGGTCCAGCTCGAGATCGAACGGGACGGTGAGCGCTTCGTGACCACCGCCGTGCTGGGGGCCCCGAGCTGAGATCCGCCCGGCGGGCGGGCG
Organism: Actinomyces sp.; assembly: GCA_003697065.1. Taxonomy (GTDB): domain Bacteria; phylum Actinomycetota; class Acidimicrobiia; order Acidimicrobiales; family Aldehydirespiratoraceae; genus J010. The sequence goes on from RFFY01000450.1 coordinate 1,148, forward strand.
GGACGACCCCGCTAGGCTCAGCCGGCCATGGATCTGCTCGTCGTTCTCGTCGTCGTCGCCGTCGCCGTCCTGGTCCTGGGCGGGCTCCTGTTCGTCCGGCGGGGACGCGGCGCCCCCGCCGTCAGCGCCCCCGACGAGGCGACACCCGCCCCGCCGGCGATCAGCGGGGACCGGCCCGACACGGGGTCGGTGGCCGTCTCGCCGGCGCCGACCCGCCCCTCGTTCCGCGAGCGTCTGGGCGACGCCCGTTCGGCCCTCGCCGGCTACCTGGGGTCGGTGTTCACCCGCGGCGTCGACGCGGCCACCTGGGAGGAGCTCGAAGAGGCTCTGATCCGTGCCGACGTGGGGGTGGCCACCACGGCGGCGGTCGTCGAGGCGGTGCGGGCCCGGGTCGAGGCCGAGGGCATCACCGACGGCGCCGGCGTGCGCTCGGCTCTCGAGGCCGAGCTGGTCCGCCGTCTCGAGGGCTTCGACCGGTCCCTCGACGCCGACGCCGACGGCCCGGCGGTCTGGCTCTTCGTGGGCGTCAACGGGGTCGGCAAGACCACCACCATCGGCAAGCTCGCCGCCCGCGAGACCCGCCGGGGCCGTCGGGTCGTGCTCGCCGCCGGCGACACCTTCCGGGCCGCCGCCGCCGAACAGCTCACCATGTGGGCCGAGCGCGCCGGTGCCGACATCGTGCGCGGGGCCGAGGGCGCCGATCCCTCGTCGGTGGTGTTCGACGCCGTCGAGCACGCCGCCGCCCGGGGAGCCGACCTCGTCATGGCCGACACGGCCGGCCGGCTCCACACCCGTACCAACCTGATGGAGGAGCTGCGCAAGGTGAGGCGGGTGGCCGAAAAGGGGGCGGGAACCGTCACCGAGACCCTCCTCGTCCTCGACGCCACCACGGGGCAGAACGGGCTCGCCCAGGCCCGCCAGTTCACCGAGGCGGTGGCGGTGACCGGGGTCGTGCTCACCAAGCTCGACGGCTCGGCTAAGGGCGGCATCGTGGTGGCCATCCACGACGAGCTCGGCATTCCCGTCAAGCTGGTGGGGCTGGGGGAGGGCATCGACGACCTCGTCGAGTTCGACCCCGTCCGCTTCGTCGAGGCCCTCTTCGAAACCGACGGCAGCGGGCCCGACAGCACCGACCTGCCCGCCTAGCCGACCGCCCCGACCTCGAGGGTGAGGGGAGCGACCCCGCAGTCGGCGGCGGCGCGGTCGAGGGCGTCGATGGCGGTGGCCAGGCGCTCGACGTCGACGGTCCGCTCGGCGGTCCGGCGGGCCGTCGCCAGGTCGTCGCCGGCCACGAGGAGATCGTCGACGTCGCGGACGTAGTCGAGGAGGCGGGCGACGGCGGGGACGAACTCGTCGGGCGCCTCGTCCAGGGCCGCCTCGAGCTCGACGCGGACGTTGGTGAGGTCGGTCGTGGCGGGGTCGTCGAAGGCGGCAGCCGCCGTCGAGACCCGGCCCAGGGCCCGGCACCAGGCCAGGGAATCGTCGCCGCCGCCGCAGGCACCGGCCACGAGACCGACGACGGCGGCGAGGGCGACGAGGCCGCGGCGGACCCGACGCGGCGCCCGGACCGCTAGGGGGTGGTGGCTGGGCGTCACGGGAGGCACGGTACCCGAGCTCCCCGGGCGGGAGAGACCCGGCTGGGGGCGGGGCGCTCCGACGGGACTCGCCCTGCGGACACGGGCGGTTCGGGGACCGGGGCGGGCCGCTAGCCTGAGCCGGTCATGTTCGAGACCCTGACCGACCGATTCGAGGGGATCTTCGGGCGCCTCCGCGGCCGGGGTCGCCTGTCCGCCGAGGACGTCGACGAGACGCTCCGCGAGATCCGCCTCGCCCTGCTCGAAGCCGACGTCGCCCTCGACGTCGTCCGGTCCCTGGTGGGCCGCATCCGTGAGCGGGCGGTGGGCGACGAGCTGTCGGGCGCACTCAACCCCGCCCAGCAGGTCGTCAAGATCGTCCTCGAGGAGCTCACCGCCAGCCTCGGCGGCGAGACCATGCGCATCACCTACGCCTCCCGGCCGCCCACGGTGGTGCTGCTGGCGGGTCTGCAGGGCGCCGGCAAGACCACCAACGCCGGCAAGCTCGCCCTCTGGTTCAAGAAGCAGGGTCGGAACCCCCTCCTCGTCGGCGCCGACCTCCAGCGGCCCGCCGCCGTCGAGCAGCTGCGAACCCTGGGCGAGCGCATCGGCGTCCCGGTGCACTCCGAGCCGACCGACCCGGTGGCGGTGGCCGCCGGCGCCCTCGACGTGGCCCGCCGCACCGGCCGCGACGTGGTCGTCGTCGACACCGCCGGCCGTCTCGCCATCGACGCCGAGATGATGGACCAGGTCCGCCGCATCTCCGAGGCCGTCGATCCCCACTACACCTTCCTGGTCGTCGACGCCATGACGGGCCAGGACGCCGTCACCGTGGCCCGCAGCTTCGGCGAGACCCTCACCCTCGACGGTGTCATCCTCACCAAGCTCGACGGCGACGCCCGTGGCGGTGCCGCCCTGTCGGTCAAGGAGATCGTGGGGCGGCCCATCGCCTTCGCCTCCACCGGCGAGAAGCTCGAGGACTTCGAGGCCTTCCACCCCGACCGGCTGGCCAGCCGCATCCTGGGGATGGGCGACATCGAGACCCTCATCGAAAAGGC
>RFFY01000451.1 GCA_003697065.1 Actinomyces sp.
CTCGTGGCGCAACGGCGCCCGTCCCCGTCCCGACGAGGTGCTGGGCTCGTGACGGCCGGCGTGGCGGCCCGGCGCTGTGCGCTCGAGGTCCTCGAGCGCATCGACACCGGTGGTGCCTACGCCAACCGGGTCCTCCCGGGTGCCCTCGAGGGGGCGGGTCTCGACGAGCGCGACCGGGCGCTGGTGACCGAGCTGGTGTACGGGGTCACCCGCCGCCGCCGTGCCCTCGACCACCGTCTCGAGCCCTACCTGATGCACCCCCCGCCGCCGCCCGCCCGGGCGGCCCTGCGCCTGGGGGTGTACCAGCTCGAGGAGATGGGACTGGCGCCCCACGCCGCGGTGGCGACCACCGTGGGCGCCGTTCCCCGGCGCTGGCGGGGCCTGGTCAACGCCGTGTTGAGACGGGTGGCCGAGGCTCCCGAGCCCGAGTGGCCCGACGACGCCACGCGCCTGAGCTACCCCGACTGGATCGTCGACCGCCTGAGCGCGGACCTCGGGGCCGACCGGGCCCGGCGGGCACTGGAGGTGATGAACCTCCCCGCCGGGGTGCACCGGCGCGCCGACGGCTATGTCCAGGACCCCTCGAGCCGACTGGTCGTCGACGCCGTCCCGCTGGAGCCCGGTGACCGGGTCCTGGATCTGTGCGCCGCACCGGGCGGCAAGGCCACGGGACTGGCGGCCCGGGGGGCCTCGGTGGTGGCCACCGACATCCGGCCGGGGCGGGCCCGTCTCATCGTCGACAATCTCGCCCGCTCCGACAGCCTCGACGTCACCGTCGCCGTGGCCGACGGCACCCGCCCGCCCTTCGCTCCGGAGTCCTTCGACGCCGTGCTGGTCGACGCCCCGTGCAGCGGACTGGGCGCCCTGCGGCGCCGACCCGACGCTCGGTGGCGGATCGCAGAGAGCGACGTCGCCTCCCTGGCCCGTCTCCAGCTCGATCTTCTGGCCGCCGCCCGGCGCCTCGTGGCGCCCGGCGGGTACCTCGTGTACAGCGTGTGCACCCTGACCCGGGCCGAGACGGTCGAGGTGGCCGAGGTGGCGGGCGAGGGGCTCGAGGTCGTGGGTGTCGAGGCGCCGTGGGAGCCGTGGGGCACCGGCGGGGTGCTGTTGCCCGCACCGGGCCACGACGGCATGGCCCTGTTCCGGTGGCGCCGCCTGTGACCCGACGACCGGGGCGAGGAGGGGTTTCCGGGCCCCAGGGGGACGAGCGGATCCGGCTGCGCCGGCGTTAGCGTCGGGCCCATGGCCGGTGTGGAACTCGCAGCCAAGATCCTGACCGTCTCCGACGGGGTCGTGGCCGGTACCCGCGATGACGCCTCGGGTGACGCTCTCGAACACCGCCTGGCGGCGGCGGGGTTCCGGGTGGTGGAGCGGGCCGTCACTGCCGATGGCGCCGACGCCGTCGAGACGGCCCTGCGCCGACTGTGCGGGGGTTTCCACGGCCTGGTCGTCACCACCGGAGGCACGGGCTTCGGTCCCCGCGACCAGACCCCCGAGGGCACGCGCCGCGTCATCGACCGCGAAGCCCCGGGTCTGGCCGAGGCCATGCGTCTGGTGAACCCCCTGGGGCGCCTGTCGCGGGCCATCGCCGGAACGTGCGGCACCGCCTTGGTCCTCAACACCCCCGGTTCGGCCCGGGGCTGCGTCGAGACCCTCGAGGCCGTCCTCGACGTCGTTCCCCACGCCGTGCGCCTCCTCGTCGACAATGCCGATCCCCATCCCCACCACGGACACGTCTCCGACGCTGACGTCGCGTCCACCCATGAGTGACGATCCGGCGCGGGCCGCCGACGCCACCGACCACGAGTACATGGGGCGGGCTCTGGCGGCCGCCGAGACCGTCCGCTTCGTGACCAGCCCCAACCCCTGGGTAGGCGCCGTGGTGGTGTCGCCCGACGGGCGGGTCGTGACCGGCGCCACCGAGCCCCCCGGTGGGCCCCATGCCGAGCGGGTGGCCCTGGCCGCGGCCGGCGAGGCGGCCCGCGGCGGCACCCTGTACGTCACCCTCGAACCCTGCGACCACCGGGGCCGGACCCCCCCGTGCACCGAGGCCGTCATCGCCGCCGGGATCGAACGGGTGGTGGTGGGTGTGGTCGACCCCGACCCCCGGGTGGCGGGCCGGGGCCTCGAGCGTCTCCGCCGGGCGGGGATCGAGGTGGTCACGGGGTGCCGGTCCGACGAGATCGCCGATCAGCTCCGCCCCTACCTGCACCACCGGCGCACGGGTCGGCCCGAGGTCGTCTTGAAGCTCGCCGCCACCCTCGACGGCGGCACCGCCGCCCCCGACGGGACCTCCCAGTGGATCACCTCGCCCGAGGCGCGGGCTGACGCCCACCGTCTCCGGGCCCTCAGCGACGCCATCATCGTGGGGGCCGGGACCGTGCGGGCCGACGATCCCGCCCTCACCGTGCGGTCCTGGGCACCGCCCCCCGGGGTGCGTCCCCGCCTCGCCCCGCCCCGGCGCATCGTGTTGGGTGCCATCCCGCCGGGGGCGCGGATCGAACCGGCCGAGTCGTTCCGGGGCGACCCCGCCGAGCTCCTGCGTCGCCTCGGCGTCCAGGGGGTCCTGTCGGTACTGGTGGAGGGGGGTGCAGGCGTGGCCGGCGAGTTCCACCGCCGCCACCTGGTCGACCGCTATGTCGTCTACCTGGCGCCGGCCCTTTTCGGCGGTGACGACGCCCGGGGCCTGTTCGCGGGTCCGGGGGCGCCCACCATCGACGAGCTCTGGCGGGGCGAGATCGTGGACGTCGCCCGGGTGGGTACCGACCTGAGGGTCGAGCTCACACCCGTCGCCACCCCGCCGCTCGCCGGTGGGGGCAGCGGTGCCGCCGCTCGCTAGCCTCGCTGCGGCCCCGACGAGGAAGGAGCGCCCCGTGCTCAAGCTGGTTCTGCCCAAGGGATCGCTCGAGAAGGCCACCCTCGAGTTGTTCGAGGCCGCCGACCTGCCCGTCGACCGCTCCTCGTCGGTGGCCTACAAGGCCGAGATCGACGATCCCCGCATCGGTGAGGTGCGCATCCTGCGGCCCCAGGAGATCCCCGTCTACGTCGCCGACGGCCTGTTCGATCTCGGCATCACGGGTCGGGACTGGATCGAGGAGACCGGCAGCGACGTGGTGTCGCTGGGGGAGCTGCACTACTCGAAGGCCACCGCCCGTCCCGTACGGATCGTGCTCGCCGTCCCCGACGACTCCCCGTGGCGCTCGGTCGCCGATCTTCCCGCCGGGGTGCGGGTGTCGACCGAGTACCCCGAGATCACCCGCCGCTTCTTCGCCCGCGCCGGTGTCGAGGCCGACATCCGGCTCAGCTACGGCGCCACCGAGGCCAAGGTTCCCGACATCGTCGACGTCGTCGTCGACATCACCGAGACCGGTCGGGCGCTGCGGGCCGCCGGCCTGCGCATCATCGAGACCCTGGTCACCTCCTACACCGAGCTCATCGCCAACCCCGCCGCCCACGCCGACCCCGACAAGCGTCACGCCATGGGCCAGATCCACACCCTCCTGCAGGGGGTGCTCGACGCCCGGGGGCGTGTGCTGGTGAAGATGAACGTGCCGACGGGCCGGCTCGAGGCCGTGATGGAGGTGTTGCCGGCGATGAAGGAGCCGACGGTCAACGAGCTGTTCCACCAGGCCGGCTACGCGGTCGAGTCGGTGGTGCCCAAGAAGGAGATCAACATCCTCATCCCCGAGCTGCGCGACCGGGGGGCGACCGACATCGTCGAGATGCCCATCTCCAAGATCATCCCCTGAGAGGGCGATCCGCCCGCGCCGCGGGGCCTGTCGCCCCCGGGCGGTGTGGACGATGGTGGGCGATCAGACGTCGTCGCCGGTATCGCCCGTGCCGGTATCGCCCGTGCCGGTGTCGTCGTGGCCGTGGGCGCGGCGGACCTGGACGTAGGCGAGGCGCACCTGGGTCAGGGCCTGGCGCAGGGTGGCCTCGTCGTCGCCGAGGCGACCCTCGAGGCCGCTGACGAGGGCGTCGAGGGCGTCGATGGCCAAGGTGGCGGCGGCGAAGTCGGGCTCGGGAGCCGACAGGTGCAGCGCCGCCAGCTCGTACAGACCCATGGCGTGGTTGGCGACGATGGTGGCCGCCGGCGTGGCCAGGAGGCGGCTGCGGGCCTCGCTCATCTCGTGGACGAGCTGTTCGGCCTGGGCCCGCTGCTCGTCGGAGAGACTGGCCACGTCCACACCCTCGGGCAACAAGGCGGCGATGGCGGCGTCCATGTCGGGGTCGCGTCCCGTCGCCTGTTCGGTGGCGGCGTCGGCCACGGGTCGCTCGCCGTCAGGGGTCCACAGGGTGCTCATCACTCGCCTCGGGGCGTCGTCGTCGGGGACGCCTGCTACCCTAGCGGCGACAAGCAGACCGGAAGCGGGGGCGTCGCTCCCCACCCGGCCACCGCCGAGGCCCGCCTCGCCGGTGCGTCCGGGTCGACCACCAGTCACCGGGCCGGGCCCCCGGGTCCCGCCGCGGTGGATCGGGCGTCGGCTTCCCCGGCGCCCGTTGCGCGTTTTCGCCCGGCGGACGCCACCCCATCCGCCCATCCAACGGAGGTTCCGTGCGCACGAGGAGTGAACGGCGATAGCACCGCCCAACGACGAGCCGAGGATCAACGACCGCATCCGAGCCCGTGAGGTCCGCCTCATCGGCGTCGACGGCCAGCAGATCGGGGTGAAGCCCCTCCCCGAGGCGCTGGCCATGGCCCGGGCCGCCGGCCTCGACCTGGTCGAGGTGGCCGACAAGGCCAACCCGCCGGTGTGCCGGATCATGGACTACGGCAAGTACAAGTACGAAGCCGCCCAGCGGGCCAAGGAGTCACGCCGTAAGGCCTCCCACGTGTCGGTCAAGGAGATGAAGTACCGGCCCAAGATCGGTCAGGGCGACTTCGACACCAAGACCCGCAAGGTCGAGAAGTTCCTCTCGGAGGGACACAAGGTGAAGGTCACGATCATGTTCCGGGGTCGCGAGATGCAGCACCCCGAGCTCGGCCGCCAGATCCTCGACCGGGTCGCCGAAGCCGTTGCCCACGTCGGCAAGGTCGAGTTCCAGCCCCGTCAGGACGGTCGCAACATGGTCATGGTGCTGGCCCCCGACAAGAAGGCGAAGGCCGCTCACGAAAAGCGCCTGGCCGACGAGGCCCGACGGGCCGAGGAAGCCGACGCCCTCGAGTCGTCCTCGGACTGAACGACACCCGAATCTCCACGAGCCCCCGGACCAGCGAGGTCGAAGCATGCCCAAGATGAAGACCCACCGCGGCGCCGCCAAGCGCTTCCGCCGGACCGGCAGCGGCAAGCTCCGCCGCCGCCAGGCGAACAAGAACCACATCCTCGAAAAGAAGGCGCCCAAGCGCAAGAGGCAGCTGCGCGCCCTCACCGACGTGTCCCGATCCGACGAGCGCAAGCTCCGGGATCTGGGCGTCTGACCGCCCCCTCGATCGAACAAGGAGACGACGATGGCCAGGGTCAAGCGCTCCGTCCACGCCAAAAAGAGCCGCCGCGTGGTCCTCGAACGGGCCAAGGGGTACTACGGCAACAAGTCCCGGAGCTGGAAGTCCGCCAACGAGCAGGTGATGCACTCCCTGCAGTACGCCTACCGCGACCGGCGGGCGCGCAAGGGCGAGTTCCGGCGCCTGTGGATCCAGCGCATCAACGCCGCCTGCCGTGCCAACGGCATGAGCTACAGCCGCTTCATCGCCGGTCTGCGGGCCGCGGGTGCCGAGGTCGACCGCAAGGTGCTGGCCGAGCTGGCCGTCGACGATCCGTCGGCGTTCGCCGCCCTGGTCCGCCGGGCGGAGGGGGCCCTGGCCGAGGCCGGCTGAGACGACGGGCGTGGCGGCGACGACCGGTCCGAGCGTCGTCGGAGCGCGCCATCCCCGCGTGCGTGCCCTGCGGCGCCTCCTCGCCCGGCGGGGAGCGGGCGCACCGGTGGTGCTCGAAGGCCCCCGCACCGTCGGCGAGGCCCTCGACGCCGCCTGGTCGCTGGAGACGGTGGTGGCGCCCGCCGACGCCGTCGAGCGTCACGAGGTGGCCGCCGTCCTCGACCGCCTCGACGACGCGGTCGAGGTCCTCGTCGTACGCCCCGAGGTGTTCGGGCGCCTCGCCCCCACGGTGACCCCCCAACCCC
>RFFY01000452.1 GCA_003697065.1 Actinomyces sp.
GGCGACACCGGCGACACCCCCGCCGTCGCCGACGAGGCCACCGCCGCCTCCACCACGGGCGACACCGGGGACGGGCCCGCCGCCGTCGACGCCGCCAGCGCCGCCGACACCAGCGCCGACACCACGGTCACCGACCCGGCCCCGGACACCACCACGTCCACCGACACGAGCGACGACGGCCCATCCTCCGACGCGGCCTCCGCCGGGCAGACGGATCAGGCGACGCCCGACACCGACACCGCCGCCGCCGCCACCACCACCACCGCACCCGCGCCCGCCACGGGCGACGCCGGGCTCGACCTCGCCACCATCGGCGAGCTCGAGTCGACCCTCGACGACGTCGACGCCCTCCTCGCCGCCATCGGCGACGACCTCACCGGCCTGGGCGACGGCCTCGCCGGCGACGCCGCCGCCACCGCCTCCGCCGGCGACACCCCCTGATCCCGGCCCCGCCCGGCCGACCGACCGGCCGGTGACCGATCCAGCGAAATCCGAGCCCTGACCAAGGAGAGACACCATGAGAACCCGTACCCGACTCCTCGCCGCCGTCCTCGCCGGCGCCCTGGTGCTCGGCATCGCCGCCCCGGCCCTGGCCCAGGACGTCGTCGTCGACAGCGCCCCCGATGCGGCCCCCACCGACATCGAGGCCCGTGACCTGAAGGACCGCTGCATCGACGCCATCGACAGGCGCCTCGTCGACCTCGAGGCCGCCGAGGTCCGCGTCGCCGCCTCCGACGTCCTCACCGACGGCCACAAGGCGGCTTTCATCGCCATCATCGACGACACCCAGACCGGTCTGCGTGACCTGCGCGGCCAGATCGTCGACTCGACCGATCCCCGCGAGACCCTGCGCCTGTGCCGCACCATCGCCCCCGACTACCGGGTGTATCTGGTCGTGCTGCCCCAGGTGCATCTCGTGACCGCCGCCGACCACGCCGACCGGGCCGTCGCCCGGGGCTCGACCGCCCTCGACGAACTGGCCGACGCCATCACCCGGGCCGAAGAAGCCGGTATCGACGTCGAGGACGCCTGGGAGTACCACGAGCAGGCCGTGCGTCATCTCGACGCCGCTTCCGCCGCCGTCGGCGACACGGCCACCGCCGTACTCGGGGTGACCCCGGAGAACTTCAACGCCGGCCCCGGTCGTGAGGTGCTCGCCGCCGCCCGTCACGACCTGCGCACGGCCGCCGACGAACTGAAGCAGGCCTGGGACGCCGCCCACGCCGCCGTCGAGGCCCTGCGCGACGCCATCAGCGACGCCGCCACCGCCTGAGCGCCGTCCCCACCCCGTCCCCTCCACACCCACACCGTCGGTGCGTCGGCCCTCCGGGGTCGGCGCACCGGCGCGTCCGGAGGGAGGGCGGGGGGCCGAGCGGGCGCCAGGTGGCGGGTCCCCGGCGGGCGTTCAGTGGGCGACGGCCGCCTCGGGTCGCGACACCACCACGGCCAAGGCGGCCAGGGTCACCGCCAC
>RFFY01000453.1 GCA_003697065.1 Actinomyces sp.
GGGCCCGACGTGCTCGGCGACCCCACCGACGCGACCGCCCGGCGGGAGGCCCGCATCGGGCGCCTCGTCCGCGAGCTCGGCGTACCCGTGCTGCCCCGCGAGGTCGATGCCCGGCTCCGCCACCGTCTCCGAGCCGAGCGCGCCACCGACGCACCGGCCCCCGACGGATCACCCAGCGACCGATCGGACCGGCGCTGAGCGGCGACGCCGAGGGCCCAGAGCACCCCGTTGCCCCTCGTCGCGTCCGCCTCCTGTTGTCGGGAGGAGGGCACCGGGCTGCCGTCGGCGCCATCGCCTGCGTGGCCGCCCTGGTCCGACGCGGCGCCTGGTCGGCGGTCGACGAGGTCGTGTCGGTCAGCGGCGGGTCGATCACCAACGCCGCCCTGGCGGCCGCGGGCACCGGATCGTCCGACCCCTCCCCCGGCGGGCCGGAGGCGACCGACGACGACGCCAGCCTCGAGGCGCTGGCGGCGCTCCACGACCGGATCCGCCGCGACCGGGCCCGGCCCTTCGCCACCGCCCGGCGCGGGGCGGCCGTCGCCAGCGCCGTGGCCGCCGTCGCGGCCGCGGCGGCCCTGTTCGTCGCCGCTGCCGGCTACGGTCCCGTCGCCATCCCGCGGGCGCCGGGCCTGGCGGCCCTGGTGGCGCTCGTCCCCGTCACCGCGATCCTGATCCGTCGCCTCGTCCAGATCGCCTTCGCCGACGCCGCCACCGCGCTGGCTCTTGCACCCGACGCTCCGCGCATCCCCACCGGCGCCCCTCGTCACCACGTCGTGTGCGCCACGGGCCTCGACTCGGGGCATCCGTACCGCTTCTCGTACGGTGCCCTGCCCCCCGCAGCCGGTGTCCTCGCCGCGCCTCGACCCGCTCACGTGGTGCGCCACACCGTCGCTCTGGCCGATGCGGTGGTGGCGTCGGTGTCGCTGCCCGGGCTCGCCCACCGCCGCACCCCGGCGGGGCTCGGCGGCGAGATCCTCGTCGACGGCGGCGTCTCCGGCGTCTTCGGCATCGCCGGCCCGCCGGATCCCCACGCCGACGGGCACGAGGTGCTCGCCCTCGACGCCGCCCGCCACCTCCGCACCGGGGGGCGACTCAGCCGGGCGGCGCGGCGGGTCAGCCTGACCGCCCGCCTCGCCCGCTGGCTCCAGGTGAGCCTCGAGACCTCCTACCTCGACGACCTGGCCGAACTCCCACCCGAGCGCCTCGTGCGCATCTGCACCCCGGTCGTCGCCGTCCGCGACACGCCCGTGGAGCGGGCCCTGGCCCGCGCCCGGGCCGTCACCGCCGGGCTCGGTCTCCGCGACCTCGACGACACCCACATCCGCTGCGCCCTGCTCGCCGCCTACGTCGGGACCCTGCTCGTGCTCGACGCTACGGACGGAGGGGGAAGCGAGGGCGAAGCGGTGCCCTTCGGCGCCGACGTGGCCTGGCTCGCCGCCGTCCTGGGCGATGCCGGTCTGACCGGGACCTGGCGCGACCTCCTCGGCGGCCCACCGCCGCCCCCGGCGTCCTGATCACCCCAGCCAGGGCCACAGGCTGGCGGGCGCGTCCAGGGCAGCGAGCAGCTCCCGGGCCCGCCGGCGATGGTGGGCGGCGAGGTCGGTGTCGCCCACGAGGTCCCGGAGAAGGGCCAGTGCGCCGTCCACCGGCCCGTGGGCGCAGACACTGTCCCAGCTCATGGTCCCGGCGTGGGGTTCGAGCAGCTCGATCAGGCGGGACGCCGCCGCCCCGTCTCCGACCGCCGCGATGGCCTGAGCGCTCAGCACCGCCTGGGCGGTCCAGGTGAGGTCGGGAGCGTTCGCCCCGAAGTCGGCGGCCACCACCGGCTCGAGATGCCGTCGGGCGGCGGCGAGATCGCCCCGGTCGGCGGCGAGGACGGCGGCGACCGTCCGCCAGGTGATGGCGTCGGGCGAGTCGGCCACCAGCTCCTCGACCGGTTCGCTCAAGGAGGTGCGGGTCCCGCGGGCCGTGCCCACCGCCAGGGTGATGCCGCTGAACACGGCGAACACACGCGAGGCCGGGTAGATGCGCGATCCCACCTCCACAGCACGGCAGGCGTGGGCCTCCGCCGCCTCCAGGTCACCCGAGAGGTGGGCGTAGGAGGCCTCGGTGAAGTGGTGCCCGAAGAAGCGGGGCCGTTCGAGGACCCGGTCGGTCAGGGCCCGTAGACGCCGGATGCTGGAATCGACGAGCTCCCTCTCACCGGTCACCAGGCCCACCCCGTAGGCGAGGAAGGCGGCCTCCCAGGCCATCGAGGTGTCGTCCCCGCTCACCGCGGCCAGCTCGTCGGCCGCCCGCCGCCGCTCAGCGAGATCACCCGGATGGGACAGGCCGAGATGAGCGCCCATCAGCACCGCCGACTCCAGTCCCCGGTCCCCTCCCGCCAGACGGCCGGCCTCCCGGTAGAGACGTCGGGCCCGTTCGTCGTCGACGAAGGCCAAGAGTCGGGTGCCGGCGAGCAGCAGCCCCACCCGCCGCTCCCGCGAGACCGGGCGGTCGAGGGCGTCGTCGAGCAGACCGACGAGGTCGGCGTCGACGACCCCGACACCCGACGCCGGCCCCAGGTCGCACAGTTCGGCGACACCGGCGACGAAGGCGTCGTCGTCGCCCAGGTGTCGGGCCAGGTCGACGGCCCGGTGCAGGACCTCGTGGCTCCCCTCGCCGTGCCCGAGGCGCAGGGCCCGACCCCGGTCCAGCAGGAGGCGCAACTCGGCGGGTCCGCCCCGACCACCGGCCCGGTCGAGCAGGACCTCGGCGGCGTCGAGATGCTCGAGGGCGGCCGTCCAGGCGTAGGACCGCATGTGCTGGGCCGCCGCCGCCAGCTCGACCGCCAGGGCGCGCGCGGGGTCGACCGGGGCCGCACCGCGGGTGTGTCCGACGATCTCGGTCGGCGACGCCCCGTCGGCTTCGAGGAGGCGGGCCACCTCGTCGTGCAGGGCCGCCCGCATCCCCGCTCCGAGCATCTCGTAGACGGCGTCGCGGACGAGCTCGTGACGGAAGCGCCCGGTGTGGTCGCCGTCGAGTTCGACCAGGCCCGCCCGCCGGGCATCGTCGAGATCGGCGTCGGCGTCGGGACGCAGGCGGCGTAGCACCGACAGGGGGAAACGCCGACCCAGCACGGCCGCCACCTCCATGGTGCGGCGGGCGGGAAGCGCCAGGGCGTCGAGGCGTTCGCGCACGACGAGCAGCACCGATGCCGGGAGGTGCTCGTCGACGAGCGCCCCCTCGGCGACCAGCTCCGCCGACAGGACCAGAAAGAGGGGGTCGCCGCCGCACCAGGTGACGAGGCGACGTCGGTCACGGGCGGCGAGCCGGGGCGCCACCGCCGCCACCAGGGCCTCGGCGTCGGCGTCGGTCAACACGTCGAGGGTCAGGCGCGACCCGTCGTCGACCTCGGCCAACCATCCCGCTCCCGTGTGGCCCCCGTCGCCGTCGCGGACGAAGACCGTGACGGCGGCGCCCAGCCCGGCGGCCTCCGCCACGATCGCCGCGCTGACGGTGTCGATCCACTGGGCGTCGTCGAC
>RFFY01000061.1 GCA_003697065.1 Actinomyces sp.
ATCTGCCAGGCGTCCACACAGGCACGCTAGTCGACGAACCGTGGGCGCCCCGACACCTCCGGTGAGATCGGCGGCGCCCGGTCACGAGCCCGACCGCCGACCGGCCGCCGCGAAACGGGCCCCGTCACGTGCGACCCGTCCCGCCGTCACGAGACGCTCGACCGTCGCCACCAGCACCGGAGGCGACAGACCGGTGCGCGCGGCGAGGGTGTCGAGGGCGCAGGGTCCGTCGTCGAGGGCACCCAGGACGGCGGCGGCCTCGCCGTCGGGGCCGGACTCCCCCGTCTCCCGAATCTCCCTTGCCTGTCCCGCGGCGGGATCGTCGGCCGGAGTCCCGGGCCCCGACGGCGGCGAGGCAGGACCCGGCTCGGCCAGGAGGCCGAGTGCGACCAGCACGTCGTCGGGGTCGCACACCGGCGCACACCCCTCGGCCAGGAGGCGGTTGGTCCCCGCCGCCGCCGGATTGCGGACCGAACCCGGCACCGCCATGACCTCGACGCCGCGTCGGATGGCGTGCTCGACCGTGTGCATCGACCCGCCCCGCACCCGTGACTCGACGACCACGACCAGGTCGGCCAGAGCCACGATGAGACGGTTCCGGGCGGGAAAGCGCCACGCTTCGGGGGCCGCGCCAGGCGGCGCCTCGCTCAGCAGCGATCCCCGCCGGGCCACCCGGGCCCACAGCTCGTCGTGGCGTCGGGGGTAGGGCACGTCGACCCCGGAGCCGACCACCGCCACCGGCGGGGCACCCCCCGCCGCCAGCGCACCGCGGTGCGCCGCCCCGTCGATGCCCAGGGCCAGACCCGACACCACCACCACCCCGGCCGCGGCCAGAGCGGCCCCCAGCTCGGCCGCGAACTCGCGGCCGGTGGGGGTGCAGCGCCGGGTACCGACCACGGCCACGTGCGGCGCCCGGCGGCGTCCGACCCCGCCCCGCCAGAACACGACCGGGGCGGGGTCCGGTCCCTCGACGAAGACGGCGGGATGACGGGGGTCGTAGGCGGTCGTGACCTCGATCCCCCCGTCCCGGAGGCGGCGGGCCACCTCCCCCAGATCCGTGCGGCGGGCTGCCTCGACGGCTGGGGGTGCCACGTCGAGACCCGCCAGCGCCCGACGGTCGTCGGCCACCAGCGCCTGCCAGACCGCCCGGGGCGGCCCCAGCTCGAGGAGGCGGCCCAGGCGGGCGGACCCCACGCCGGGCAGACCGGCGAGGGCCGCGGCGGCCACGGCGTCGGGTGAGGGGCCGACGCTCCCTGCGACACCCGCCGCCGCCCCTTCGGAGCCGCTACCCACCACCTCCGGGCGGGCTCGCCTCACCGGCTCAGGCGACACGGTCCACATCCCACAGACCCGCTCCCGCCCGCAGGGCGAGGGCCGCCTCGACGTCGGCGAGGCGCAGGGTCGGACCCTCGTCGTCGAGGTCGCGGATGGTCCGCGCCACGGCCCGGACCCGGTGCAGGCCCCGCCCGCTCAGACGTCCCTGTTCCAGCGCCACCCGGAGCCGCATCTCGGCGTCGGGCTCGAGCGGGGCGACCCGCCCGAGGGCCGCCGCGTCGAGCCAGGCGTTGGCGGGCGCACCCCGCTGACGGGCGAGCTCGCGCACCCGCGCCACGCGCCGGGCCACCACGGCGCTGGGCTCGGCCGGCGGAGCGTCGAGGAGATCGACGACCGAGGGCCGTTCGACCTGCACGACGAGATCGAGGCGGTCGACGAGGGGACCCGACACGCGCCGGGCGTACCGGGCCCGGGCGCGCGGCTCGCAACGACAGGCGATCGTGCCACCCTCACCGCACGGGCACGGATTCATGGCGGCGACCAGGAGCACCCGGGCCGGGTGCTCGACGGTTCCCGCCGCCCGCCCGATACGCACCCGACCTTCCTCGAGGGGTTGGCGGAGGGCGTCGAGGACCGAGGGGGCGAACTCGCCCAGCTCGTCGAGGAAGAGCACGCCCCCGGTGGCCGCGCTGAGCTCGCCCGGACGAAGGGCCGCGCCCCCGCCCCCGACGAGAGCCGCCATCGACGCCGAGTGGTGCGGGGCGCGCCACGGTGGCCGCCGGACGAGACCCGTCGCCGGAAGGGGCAGACCGGCGGCCGAGTGGACGCGGGTGACCTCGAGGGCCTCGGCCGGTTCGAGGTCGGGCAGCAGGCCCGGGAGGCGACGGGCGAGCATGGTCTTGCCGGCCCCCGGCGGTCCGACCAGCAGGAGGTGATGGCCACCGGCAGCGGCCACGGTGAGGGCATAGCGGGCGACGGGCTGACCCCGCACGTCGGCCAGGTCGGGCTCGGGTGGGGGCTCGACCGG
>RFFY01000454.1 GCA_003697065.1 Actinomyces sp.
CCGTGCCGCCCCCGCACCGGTTCGTCCGTCGGGGTCAGGGCGACCAGCCCGCGAAGGTGTCGATCATCAAGCGGACGTCGGGGCCCAGGGGGTACAGGATCGGGCACGTGCACCCGTCACGCATGTACTCGGCGACCTTGGCCCGGCACTCGTCGGGCGTCCCGGCGGCGCAGATCATCTGCACGATCTCGTCGGGCACCAGGCGCGACGCCTCGACCACCTGCTCGTGGGTGGCGGGCCAGGTGAGAACCCGACCCACCTCGTCGAGCAGGGACCGGGGCACCCCGCTCGCCTCCATGATGTGGGGCTGCTGACCGAGGTACTGGGTGACGAGGAGGCGGGCGCCGTCGAGGGCCCGTCCCCGGTCCTCGTCCACCGAGCACACGACCAGCTGGGGGCGATCGAGATCGTCGACGTCGCGACCGGCCCGGGCGGCGCCGACGGCGAGGTGCTCCATGGCCCGGGCGTTGTAATCAGGCGAGACGAGGTAGTTGAGCACCACCCCGTCGGCGATCTCGCCGGCCAGCTCCATCATCTTCATGCCCGTGGCCCCGATGTAGATGGGCACGTCCTTGGGCCGGCGGGGCTGGTGGACGTAGTCGAGTTCGACCCCGTCGAGATGCACGTAGTCGCCGTGGAAGGTGACCGTCTCGTTGGCCAGCAGGGCCCGCACGACGGTGACGACCTCCCGCATGACCCGCAGGGGACGGCGGCGCTCGATGCCCACCTTGGCGGCCAGGGGATCCCACCAGGCGCCCAGGCCGCACAGGATCCGTCCCGGTGCGAGGTCGTCGAGGGTGGAGAAGACCGAGGCCAGGCGGGCCGGATTGCGGGTCCAGATGTCGATGACGCCCGAGCCGACGGCGATGGTGTCGGTCGAGGCGGCGAAGGCCGCCATCGGCACCGTCGCCTCGCGCACCAGGCGGGAGTCGGCCTGCCACACCGCCTCGAAGCCCCGTTGCTCGGCGTAACGGACGTGCTCGATCGCCTCCCTCATGGGATGGGCGTCCTGGAGGTACAGGGCGAGTCGGGTCACGGCATCTCCTCGAGTCGGCGGTGCAGACGACGGGCGGCCTCGGCGGCGTGGGCACGGATCTCGGCGGCGTCGACCCGGGTGGGGGCACCGTCGGCGTACACGAGCTCGCCGGAGACCTCGACGGTGAGGGGACGGACCCCGGGGGTGAAGGCGAGATGCCACGCCTCGGCGGGGTCGTGGCTCCAGCTCACCCGGTCGTCGAGGGCCTCGGGGAACAGGTCGTAGCCGGTGGCCAGCCACGACCAGGCGTCGAGGGGGGTGGCGGTCACCTCGTCCTCGCGCTGGCGGACATAGGCGAGGCGGAACTCCTCGAGCATGTCGGCGCCGATGCCGTCGGTACCCAGGGCCACGGGGTTGGCGAAACGGATGGGGCGGGCGTAGCCGACCCCGTTGTTCATGTTCGAGCGGGGGTTGTGCACGATCGTGCCGGCGAGGCCGTGGTCGTCGGCGAGGTGGACCCCGTGCACGAGAAGCCAGTCGGGGCGGGCGAGGGGGGCGAGACGGGAGGCGGCGTCGGCGTCGTCGGGGCCCTCGGCGACGTGGACGTGGACCCCGACCCCGTGGCGGCGGGCCAGGTCGGCGGCCGCCTCGAGGGTCTCGTCGCGGCAGGTGAAGGCGGCGTGGACGCCGACCATCCCCCGCCCGCCCTCGGCCAGGAAGCGGTCGTTTTCGGCCAGGCCCCGGCGGGCGCCGTCGGGCCCGTGACGGTCGGTGACCCCGTAGGCGCAGCTCACCCGGATCCCGACCTCGGCGCAGGCCTCGGCGATGACGGTGAGCGATCCCTCGATGCTCTCGGGCGACTCGTGGTGGTCGATCAGGGCGGTGCAGCCCCGCTCGAGCGCCTCGAGGGCCCCGAGACGCGCCGATGCGGCGAGGATATCGAGGGTCAGGGCCCGGTCCAGGCGCCACCAGACCAGCTCGAGGATCTCGCGGAAGCCCCGGGGGGTGCGGGGTGGCGCCGGCATGCCCCGGGCCAGGGTGGAGTAGAGGTGGTGGTGGGCGCACACGAGGCCGGGGGTCTGGTGCGAAGCGAGAGGCCGCCGGGCCCGTGAGCGGAGGGGGTCGGTCCCGGGTCCGTCCGCCAGGGGGTCGGGCCCGCGGGTCACGGGCCGTCCCCGTCGGGTGGGGGCACGATCCCCTTGCGCTCGGTGATGAGACCGTAGGCGTCGGGGCGCCGGTAGACCTCGAAGTCGAACAGGGTCCGGCGGTAGTGGTCGCACCAGTCGAGGTCGCAGTCGGCGACGATGAGCTCGTCGCCGGTGGTGTAGGCCTGGGCCACGATCTGGCCCGACGGAGCGATCACTGCCGACTGGGCGAGGGACGGCACCCCCTCTTCGATGCCGCCCTTGGCCACCCCCACGACCCACATGCCGTTCTGGTAGGCGCCGGCCTGCATGACGAGATGGTTGTGGAACCCCTGGAGGGGGTCCTGGGTGGGGTCGGGGGCGTAGTGCAGGGGCGTGTTGTAGCCGATGCACACCAGTTCGGCTCCCTGCAGGGCGAGCACCCGGTAGGTCTCGGGCCAGCGCCGGTCGTTGCAGATGGCCATGCCCACGATCCCGCCGAAGGCCCGCCACACCCCGAACCCCTCGGGTGATTCCTCGAAGTAGCGGCGCTCGAGGTGCTGGAAGGGACGCCAGGGCTCGGCGGTGTCGTGGCCGGGGATGTGGACCTTGCGGAAGCGTCCGACGATGGTGGCGTCGCGGTCGACGAGGATGGCCGTGTTGTAGCGGTGGCCGTCGGGGGTGAGCTCGGCGTAGCCGAGATGGAAGCCGATCCCCAGACGGCGGGCCTCGTCGAAGAGGGGCCGGGTGGTGGCACTGGGCATCTCGGTCTCGTAGTAGGCGTCGATCTCGGCGGGGTCCTCGAGGGCCCAGCGGGGGAAGAAGGTGGTGAGGGCCAGCTCGGGGAACACGACGAGATCGCAGCCCCGCTCCGCGCCTCGGCGCAGGAGCTCGAGGAGGCGTTCGACGACCGCGGCGCGTGTCTCGTCGCGTGCGACCGGACCCATCTGGGCCGCCCCGACCCGCACGATGCGGGTCACAGAGCCCCTCCCGTCTCGGGGGCCGCCTCGGGGGCTGCCTCGGCGCCCGTCCCCGCGTCCGTTTCGAGGGCGCCGGCGGCAAGGGCGACCACGGTGCCGGCCAGCACGTCGGCGCCGGCCACCAGGTCGTCGGGATCGGTGTGTTCGGCCGGGTTGTGGCTGATCCCGCGGTGGCTGGGAACGAAGATCATCCCCGTGGGGCAGACCCGGGCCAGCATCTGGGCGTCGTGTCCCGCTCCCGACGGGAGACGCAGGGGATCGTGGCCCCGGGCCCGCGCCACCTCCTCGACCAGGTCGACGACCCGGGGGTCGAAGTCGACGGGGGCGAAGCGTGCCAGGGGGCGGGAGGTCACCTCGACCCCCTCGGCGGCGACCTCGGCGGCCACGACGGCGTCGAGGCGCTCCTCGGCTCGTCGCAGGGTGGCCTCGTCGGTGTTGCGCAGGTCGACGGTGAACACCGCCTGACCCGCCACCACGTTGACGAGATCGGGGTGCAGGTCGAGCCGGCCCA
>RFFY01000455.1 GCA_003697065.1 Actinomyces sp.
CCAGATCGACGACCTGCTCGAACTCATCCGGGAACGGGTCGAACGCGACGAACGGATCCTGGTCACCACCCTCACCAAGAAGATGGCCGAGGACCTCACCGACTACCTCCTCGAGCTCGGTGTGCGGGTCCGCTACCTCCACAGCGAGGTCGACACCATCCAGCGCATCGAGATCCTGCGCGACCTGCGCCTGGGCGAGTTCGACGTCCTCGTCGGCATCAACCTGCTGCGCGAGGGTCTCGATCTGCCCGAGGTGTCCCTGGTGGCGATCCTCGATGCCGACAAGGAGGGCTTCCTGCGCTCGGAGACGTCCCTGATCCAGATGATCGGACGGGCGGCGCGCAATGTCGCCGGACAGGTCGTCATGTACGCCGATCAGGTGACGGACTCGATGCAGCGGGCCATCTCCGAGACGATGCGGCGACGGCGCCTCCAGCAGGCCTACAACGCCGAGCACGGCATCGACCCCACCACGGTCCGCAAGGCCGTCACCGACATCTTGTCGATGATCCGGCCCGCCGAGGGGGCGCCCGTGCCCGACTCGGGGCGTCTGGCCGAGCGACGGCGCGAGGCGGCCCGCGACCTCGGCGATCTGCCCGACGCCGAGCTCGAACGCCTCATCCGCACCCTCGAAGAGGAGATGCACGAGGCGGCGGGGGACCTGCGCTTCGAGTACGCGGCGCGCCTGCGCGACGAGATCAAGGAGCTGCGTCGCGAGCTGCGCGACATGCGCTGACCCGACCAGCGACGCCAAGCGGTACCCCTCCGGCACGGCTCCCCGGGTTCACGTGAGGGGGCTCTCGGCCGACAGGGACGGCGATGAGCGCCCCGACGGCCACCCCGACGGCCCCCGCCGACACCGTGTCCTCCGGCGTGGGGGTAGGGCGGATAGGGGAGGTCGCACGGCGGCGCGGGCGCGGCCTGAGGGTTCTGGTCCTGTTCGGGATCCTCTTCGCCCTGGCCCAGCTACCCGACCCCGCCGGCTACCTGGGGACCGACTCGGGGGCGAAGGGGGCGGCGCTCGAGGCCATGCAGCGCAACGGCGGCTTCGATCCCGACCTCGGCTACTGGGCGGCCGCCGCCGATCCCGACGCCCGCTTCCACCCCTTCCGCGGCACCGTCGTCACCGACGACGGGCGCTACGTCGACGTGCCGACCCTGCCCCTGCTCCTGGTGGCCGAACCCCTGTATGCCGCCGGTGGCATGCGACTCGCCCTGGCCGTGCCGGTGGCCGGTGCCGTGGCGGCCGCCGCCGCCGTCGCCGCTCTCGCTGCCCGCCTCGCGCCCGCATCGGCCGCGGCCGGCGCCCGCCGTCGGGCCTTTTGGATCACGGGCCTGGGCTCACCGGTGACCGTCTACGCCCTCGACCCGTGGGAACACACCTGGGGGGTGGCGTTGATGGTCGCCGGCGTCGTGCTCGTGCTCGACGCCCGCCGCCCCGAGGTTCCCGTCCCGGCCCGCCTGGTGCGGGCGGCGGGGGCCGGTCTGGCCTTCGGCGTCGCCGCCACCCTGCGCCAGGAGGCCCTCGTCTACGGTCTCGTGGCCGGCTGCGTCCTGCTGGCGGCCCTGGTGCGGTCCGGCCGCCGCCGGGTGCTGGCCGCGGCGGGAGCGGTGATGGCGGGCACGACCCTGTTGGTCCTGGTGGCCAACGCCGCCCTCGAGGAGGCGGTGCTCGGGAGCCTCGTGCGTGCCG
>RFFY01000456.1 GCA_003697065.1 Actinomyces sp.
CCTCGAAGGTCGTCGTCGCCCCGCCGGCGCGCTCCACCAGCCAGTCCGGCGCTGTGTCTCCCGCGGCGGCCTGGTCTCCCGTGGCGGCCTGGTCTCCCGCCACGGCCTGGTCTCCCGCGGCGGCGCGCCCGGCCGTGGCGGCGCGTCCGCCGGCGTCGGGACCGACGAGGGGATCGTCGGGCGCGCACGCTCCGGCGAACACGGCCGCCGCCACCCAGACGCCGAGCAGGACACCCGGGGCGCGCCTCGGGGGGCTCCGGCGCGGCACCGGATCAGGGCGTCGGGACGGTGATGGCGTCGAGGTCGAAGTCGTCGACGAGGGGCAGCACGTTCGCCGGGGAGGGCGGCGCCGTCTCGGCGTCGGGCATGCCCGGCTGGGGTCCGGGGGGCGCGATCGTCGTGTAGTCGGCGGGCTCGACGTCGGGGGTCGGCAGGGAGCCGATGACCAGCTGGTCGCCGAGGGGACCGGTGCCGTCGTCACAGGCGGCCACGGTCTCGATGTCGGCGGGCAGGGACACGGTGTAGGTGTTGCCGGCGAAGCAGTTGCCGTCGGCGCCCTCGTTCGGGTCGTCGACGATGAGGACGAGGTCGTAGAGGCTGCCCGAGACCACGTTGTCGGTGACCCGGTTGTTCTCGGCCAGCCAGAAGTTCTCGTCGAAGAAGAGCGACACGGCGATGCCGCCGTTGACGTTGTCGGTCACGAGGTTGCGGGTCACGAGATCGTCACGTCCGCCGGCGATGACCAGGCCGACCCCGTAGGCCAGATCCCACACCTCGTTGCGCAGGGGCGTGTTCGGGTTGCCGTTGTCGTGGATGTAGTTGCCGGCGAAGGTGGCGCCCCGCTGGGGAGCGAGCTCCTCGCTGTCGAGGGTGTTGGGCACCACACCGATGCGGTTGTGACGCCACTCCGAGTTCACGATGTAGAGGTTCCCGCCCGAGTTCGTTCCCGAGTAGCCCAGGGTGTTGTTCTCGGCCAGCAGGTCGGTGAGCACGGCGTCACAGGGCTGGCACTGGCCGACGTAGAAGGCCGAATCCGGGTGGCCCGAGCCGTAGCTGTGGTCGAACTGGCCGTAGCGGGCGTTGAAGGCGTAGAGCCCGTAGAGGCCGTTGTTGTGGGCGGTGACGTAGCTCGCCCGGTAGCCGGTGAGCACGAAGTCGGAGTCGTAGTCGCCGGTGAAGAACACCCCGTTGGAGGTGTAGTTGCGGGCGGTGAGGTTCTCGACGGCGACACCGTTGGAGAACACGATGATGCCGTTCTCGAGTTCGTGGTTGCCCTCGAGGATCACCTCGTTGCGGTCGAGGCCGCGGATGACGATGTCGTCGGTCTCGACGGCCACCGACTCCTCGTAGACGCCCGGGGCGATCAGCACCAGGTCGCCGGGTTCGGCGGCGTCGACGGCGTCCTGGATGGTGGCGTAGTCGTCGGGAACCCGTCGCACCGTGTAGGGCGCCTCGGTGGTGGTCGGCGCCGCCGTGGTGGTGGGTGCGGCGGTCGTGGTGGGTGCGGCGGTGGTGGAGGGCGCGGCCGTCGTCGAGGCCCCCTCGGCCGCGGTGTCGTCGCCGGAGCCCGACCCGCAGGCGGCGGCGACCAGGGCCACCACGACGGCGGCGGCGGTCAGGCGGGCACGGTGACGGGAACGGTCGCGTCGGTTCATGAGTCCTCCCTCGGCATGACGGGGTGACCCTAGCCAGCGCCCG
>RFFY01000457.1 GCA_003697065.1 Actinomyces sp.
GGCGTCTGTCGCACCGAGGCGGCGGCGCCTAGTCTCCGCCCATGGCGACCCGGACGCCGGTGCACTACGACCCCTACTCCTTCGCCGTGCACGACGACCCCTACGCCGTGTACCGGCGCCTGCGGGACGAGGCACCGGCCTACTGGAATCCGGATCTGCGCTTCTGGGCCCTGAGCCGCTTCGCCGACGTCCTCGAGGGCTTCCGCGATCACGAGACCTACTCCTCCGCCGGTGGGGTCGCCCTCGAACAACGGGGCCGGACCGGCGGCGGTTACTCGTCGATGATCGACATGGACCCGCCCGAGCACACCGTGTTGCGCAAGCTGGTGAGCCGGGTGTTCACCGGGCGTCGGGTGGCCGCCATGGAAGACGAGATCCGCGCCATCGTCGACGGCTACATCGACGCCTTCGTCATGCGGGGCGAGTGCGACCTGGTGGCGGAGCTGACGGGTCCCTTCCCCATGGACGTCATCTCGGCCGTCCTCGGCATCCCCGAGTCGGATCGGGCGGAGCTGCGCCGCCACGCCGACCGCATCCTCATCCGTGAGGACGGGCGACCCGAGATGCCCGCCGCCGCTCTCGAGGGGATGTTCGACCTCCTCGCCTACTTCGTCGAGGCCCTGCCCCGGCGCCGTCGGGGTGAGGGCACGGGCCTGCTGACCGATCTCGCCGGACTCGACGTCGACGGTCGACGCCTCACCGACGAGGAACTGCTGGGCTTTTGCGTCCTGTTCGTCATCGCCGGTCACGAGACCACGACCAAGCTCGTGGCCAACGCCGTCGAGGCCCTGTCCCGGCACCCCGACCAGCGCGATGAGCTGGTCGCCGACCCCGGTCTCGTCGCCGGCGCCGTCGAGGAGGTCCTGCGCTACCACAACTCCACCCAGTACATGCACCGCACCCTCACCCGCGACGTCGAGCTCCACGGCGAGCGCCTGACGGCAGGCGATTCGGTGCTCCTGCTCATCGGCGCCGCC
This sequence comes from Actinomyces sp., assembly GCA_003697065.1. GTDB lineage: Bacteria > Actinomycetota > Acidimicrobiia > Acidimicrobiales > Aldehydirespiratoraceae > J010. The sequence continues at coordinate 978 of RFFY01000457.1, forward strand.
AACCACGACGAGCGCGAGTTCGGGCCCACCGCCGAGGAGTTCGACATCCACCGCCGACCCGAACGCATCCTCAGCTTCGGTCACGGCGCCCACTACTGCCTGGGCGCCGCCCTGGCCCGGCTCGAGGCCCGGGTCGCCCTCGAGCAGATCCACCGCCGCCTTCCCGACTACGAGGTCGACCACGAGCGCAAGGTGCGCTTCCACTCGAGCAACGTGACCGGCTGGACGAGCCTGCCCGTGCACTTCAC
>RFFY01000458.1 GCA_003697065.1 Actinomyces sp.
CGCCGGGCAGGAGGCTGCGGGCCAGACCGTCGAGGATGTCGGCCTCCGACACCAGACAGCTCTCGTAGCCGAGGTGGCGCATGATCTTGACCAGGATGCTCAAGCCGCCGACGATGACGTCGGCGCGGGCCTCCTCGAGGCCCGGGTTGCCGAGACGCTCGGCGCGGGACTCGGTTGCCAGGGTCCGAAAGACGTCCTCGACCGCCTCCTTGGTGAGGCGGAAGTGGTGGATGGCGTCGCGGTCGTAGCGGGCGAGACCCAACTCGACGGCGGCCGCCGTGGTGACCGTGCCGGCGAGACCCACGAAGGTCCGGGCCCCGGCGACGGCGGGATGGCGGCGCAGGACCTCGTCGACGTGGGCCTCGGCGATCGACAGACAGGCCACCAGCTCCTCGGGGAGGGGCGGGTCGTGGTGGATGTGGGCCTCGGTCAGACGCACACAACCCATGTCGGCGGAGTGGACGAACTCACAGGTGTCGGTGCCGTAGGCGAACTCGGTCGAGCCACCCCCGATGTCGACGACGAGGAAGGGGCCGTCGGCCGGGTCGAGTTCGGCGGTGGCCCCCACGAAGGAGAGGCGGCCCTCCTCGTCGCCCGAGAGGAGCTCGGGCCGCACGCCGAGGGTGGCCTCGGCCGCGTCGAAGAACTCGTCACGGTCGGCGGCGTCGCGGGCGGCCGAGGTGGCGGAGGCCCGGACCCGTTCGACCCCGTAGCGGTCGAGCACCCGACGGTAGGCGGCGAGGCAGTCCAGAGTGCGTTCGACGGCGGCCGGCGCGAGCCGCCCCGTCCGGTCGACGCCCTCGCCCAGGCGGGTGATGGTCATGAGCCGTTCGAGGGGACGGGTGCCATCGTGGACCAGGACCCGGGTCGAGTTCGTGCCGATGTCGACCGCGCCGACCGGCCTCACCGCCGCCCCTCTCCGTCGGCGCCGCCCGGGCCCACCGGCGACTCGAGCTCCGTCAGGTGCTCGGCGACCCAGCGGCCCACAGGATCGTCGCCCCCCGCCAGGTACCAGGCGTAGTGGGCGTGGAGGCACTTGACACCCCGCCGGGTGCCACCCACCCCGTGGGCGGGACGGGGACCCCGATGGTCGGCCGGGACGTGGGCGTCGCGCTCGGCGGCGTAGCGGCGGTGGGCGGCGGCGATGGCCTCGGGGGCGATCTCGGCCTCGGCCCGGCGCACCCCGCCGGCCGACTCGAGGGCGGCCACGAGACGCCGCTCGCGCCGGCCCACCAGCCAGTACAGGGTGGGCATGGGGCGCCCGTCGGCGAGGAAGGGGGCGTTGCGGATCACGACCGGGTCGCCGGCGGCGTCACGCACGACGACCTCGAAGTCGCCCTCGGGTTCGCGGCCCAACAGGGCGGCGACCCGGGCCCGGTCGACGGCGGAGGCCCCCACCTTCGGTCCCCGGGCCGGCGCCACCTCAGCGGCGCAGGAGGCGGCGCAGGACGAGCAGGGCGACGATCACGGCGACGACGGGCAGGAGGCGCTTGAGCACCGGGGCCCCGGCGGCGTCGAGAAGGTCGACGGCCTCGGGTTCGGGCTGGTGGACCCGGCGCACGCCCTCGTCGGTATCGGCGGCAGCCCCGGACGCACCCGTCTCGGCCCCGGCGGCGGCCCCGGCCTCGGTTCCCTCGCCGTCCGACGCTCCGCCCTCGTCGCCGGCGCCGTCACCGGCGCCGTCGCTTTCGAGCATCTCGGAGAGGTTCTGGGCGAACTGGTCCATGAGCTTGGCGCTGACGTCGGCCATCACACCCCGGCCGAACTGGGCGACCTTGCCGGTGACGGTGAGGTCGGTGTTCACGTCGACCCGGGTGCGCCCCTCGTCGACGGCGGTGGCCGTGGCGGTGATCAGAGCCGAGGCGTTGCCGGCGCCGCGGGTGTCGCGCCCGTCGGCCTTGATGACGGCCTTGTGGGCGGTGTCGTCGCGTTCGACGAACACGGCCTTGCCCTTGTACTGGGCGGTGATGGGCCCGACCTTGACCTTCACGATCCCGCGGTACTCGTCACCGGCGATCTCCTGGAGCTGGGCTCCGGGCAGGCAGGGGGCGATCCGCTCGACGTCGGTCAGCACCGCCCACGCCTCGTCGACCGGACGCTCCACCTCGAACGAGTTCGTCAGCTCCATCGCCGTAGGTCCTCCCTGGTGTCGACGTCGGCGGGATCGCCCTGGCACGCTACCGCCCGCACGAGGTCGGGGCGACGCCGCATGAGAACCCGGGCCCCCTCGTCGCCGTGGCGGGGCAGCTCGTCGAACAAAGACGCGGCGATCTTCACCGGGGGACGGCGCCGTCCGCCGAAGTCCGCCACCACCAGCTCACCGGGGGTGTCGGCCACCGCCCGCCAGGCCGAGGCGGGGACGCCGGGCTGGTCACCCAGGCCCACGACGACAGCGGCGTGACCCCGCCGCCGGGCGTACTCGACGGCCGCCTGCAGGGAGTGAGCCTGGCCCTCGGCCCAGCGGGGCGCGACGACGAGCGTCACCCCCGGGGGCAGCACCTCCTCGAGGGGGACGGCGCCCACGACGACGACCGTCTCGTCCAGGCCGGCGGCCACGGCGGCGTCCACGGCCCGGCGCACGACGGGGACCCCCCCGATGGGTGCCAGCAGCTTGTGTCGGGCATCGGCCCCCGGCGCGAAGCGGGTGCCGGCACCCGCCGCCAACACGACGGCGGCCGTCCCGCCGGTGGCGGGCGACGCATCGGGCGCGGTGGGCGGAGGCCCGGGCGTGAGCTCCACGTCCCCAGTCTGGCCTCTCGTCCCGATCGGTCCCGTGACGGGCGGGCCGTCCTAGCATCGGGGCGTGGATGTCCCCCCTGCCGATCCGGTGCCCGACCCCTTCGCCCTCGAGGCCCCGGTTCTCGGCGTCCAGCTCCTGTTGGCCGACGCCGCCGAGGTGGCCGACGGGAAGATCTTCGTCCTCGGCGGCGGTCTCACCGTGATCGGTCCCCGACCCCAGCCCCTGGCCGTCGTGATCCGCATCGAGGTGCCCTGGGACCGGGCCAACATCGCCCACCGCTGGCACCTCGAACTCGTCGACGAGGACGGGGCACCCGTCACGGTGGGCGAGCGGCCCGTCGGGGTCCGGGGCCGCTTCGAGGCGGGCCGTCCGGCCGGTCTGCGCCCGGGGACGCCCCTGTCGGTGCCGGTGGCGGTCAACTTCCCCACCCTGCCCGTCACCGGGGGGCGGTCCTACACCTGGCAGCTCGCCATCGACGGCGTCACCCACGACACCTGGCGCCAGAGCTTCTACGTCCGACCCGCCTGAGCCGCCCCGCCGTCACCCGGCGGTCACTGGTCGTGGATCGGTCCGCTCGTGCGCGACAGGGACCGCGCCGAGCGACCGGTGCGCTCGGCGATGATCTCGGCGGTGATCGAGATGGCGGTCTCCTCGGGGGTCCGGGCCCCGATGTCGAGCCCGATCGGCGAGTGGAGCCGGGCCAGTCCGGCCTCGTCGACCCCGGCTTCGCGCAGGCGCCGGGTCCGGTCCTCGTGGGTGCGACGGCTGCCCATGACACCGATGTAGCCCACCTCGGTGGCCAGGGCCGACACCACCGCCGGCACGTCGAACTTGGGGTCGTGGGTGAGGATGCACACGGCGTCGCGTTCGCCGAGGAGATGGGCGACGCTGTCGAGATGGCGGTGGGGCCAGTCGACGACCACCTCGTCGGCCATGGGGAAGCGCTTGGGGGTGGCGAAGACCTCACGGGCATCGCACACCGTGACCCGGTAGCCGAGAACCTTGGCCACCCGGGCCAGGGCGGCGGTGAAGTCGACGGCGCCGAAGATCAACAGGCGTGGCGGCGGGGCGAAGGACTCGATGAACACCGAGACCGTGTCCTCGCGGGCTTCGCCGTGCTCGCCGTAGTGACGCACACCGGAGCGTCCCGCCGCCAGCTCGCCCCGGGCGTCGCGCTCGACCACGCGGTCGAGGTCGGGATCGCCGAGGCTGCCGAGGCGGTCGTCGTGACGCACCACCAGCTTCGCCCCCACGTGGGGACCCTCGATGACGGTGGCGAGCGCCACGGGGCGCCCCGCCTCGACCTCGGCCCGCCAGGCGTCGAACAGGGGCGTCGGGGAGGTGTCGGTCACCGTGTCTCCTACCAGTCGAAGGGCTCGATGAACAGGTGGATGGTGCCGCCGCAGGTCAGGCCCACGGCGAACGCCTCGTCGTCGGAGTAGCCGAAGGTGACGACGCGGCGGTCGCCGGTGGCGAGGATGTCGAGGGCCTCGGTCACGACGGCGCCCTCGACACAGCCACCGGACACCGAGCCCACGACCTCGCCCTCGTCGTTGACGGCCATGGCGGCACCGGGCAGGCGGGGACCGGACCCCTCGAGGTCGACGACGCGGGCCAGGGCCACCTTGTGCCCCTGCTCGCGCCAGCGCCGGATGTCGTCGGCGATCTCCTTCATGGCGCCTCCTCGGTGTGTGCGTCGGCGGTGACGGAAGCCGCGTCGGGACCGGTGCCCGCGGGGGCGGGGTCGGGGCGGTCCCGGCCGTCGGCGCGGCCCAACACGACGTCGGCCAGGTGCTCGAGCGACTCGATCGAGTGGCCCTCGATGAACTCGTCGACGTGGGGCAAGGCGGCGGCCATGCCCCGGGCCAGGGGGGCGTAGCCGGGGGTGGCCTTGAGGGGGTTCACCCACACCACCCGGTGCGCCACCCGATGCAGGCGGCGCATCTGCTCGTCCATCACCGCCGGCTCGCCGCGGTCCCACCCGTCGGACAAGATGACGACGACGGCGCCCCGGGCCATGCCCCGGCATCCCCACTCGTCGTTGAAGCGGGCCAGGGCCTCACCCAGACGCGTGCCCCCCGACCAGTCGACGACGGCCTCCGCCGCCGCCTCGAGGGCCCGGTCGGGGTCGCGCTGGGACAGCTCACGGGTGAGGCGGGTCAGGCGGGTGCCCAGGGCGAAGGCCTCGACCCGGGTCCGCCCGGCGACGGCGGCGTGCACGAAGCGGATGAGGGCCCGGGCGTAGGGTTCCATCGAGCCCGACACGTCGAGCAGGAGCACGAGACGACGGGGACGCTCGGCACGCCGACGCCGACGCAGGCGCACCGGTTCGCCGCCCGCCCGCAGGGCGTCGCGCACGGTGCGGCGCAGGTCGAGGGGGCCGCGGTGGCGGGGGCTGCGCAGGCGTCGCCGGCTGGGCCGGTGCTCGCCGCGCAGGCGGATGCGGGCCATGAGCTCGTGGGCCTCGGCCAGCTCGTCGTCGCTGTAGAGGGCGAAGTCCTTGCGGGTCAGCACCTCGGTGGCGCTGTAGCGCACGGTGACGGTGTCGTCGGCGGGAGCGGGATCGCCGGTGTTGCCGGGCAGGCCGTCGGGGTCGTCGACGGCGAGGGTGAGGCGCTCGGGTTCGCCCGGCGGTCGCCAGCGCAGGGCGACGGGCAGCCGGCCCCAGTAGGCGACGAAGGCCCGGTCGTGGATCTCGACGTCCTCGGGCCGGTGGACGAGGGTGGCGCGTCCGGCCCAGTAGACGGCGGCGGGATCGGCCAGGCCGACCTCGGCCAGGGCGGCCACGTAGAGGCGCGAGGAGGTGAGCGACACCTCGAGTCCCGAGCGGCGCAGGGTGTCGACGAAGCCGACCGCGACCTCCTCGGCCCGACCGCCGGCCACGAGGTCGGGCGCCGTGGTCACGCCGAGGCCTCCAGGGCCCGATCGACGAGCTCGCCGAGCCCGTGATCGCGGACCCGCTGCTGGTCCTCGCGGTACTTGAGGAGGCTGCCCAGGGTGGCCTCGACGTGGGCGGGGACGAGCTGCTCGTCGCCGAGGAGGTGCAGGGCCCGGGCCCAGTCGATGGTCTCGGCGACACCGGGGGGCTTGTAGAGGCCCACCTCGCGAACAGCGGCGGTGGCCACCGCGACCTGGCGGGCCAGGGCCTCGGGTACCTCGGGCGCCCGCAGGCGGATGATGCCCACCTCACGCTCGACGTCGGGATGCTCGACCCAGTGGTACAGGCAGCGCCGCTTCAGGGCGTCGTGGACGTCACGGGTGCGGTTGGAGGTGACGACGACGATGGGGGGATCGTCGGTGGTGAAGGTGCCGAGCTCGGGAACGGTGATGGCGTAGTCGGCGAGGACCTCGAGCAGGAAGGCCTCGAACTCGTCGTCGGCCCGGTCGATCTCGTCGACGAGCAGGACGGGGGGTGGTCCGTCAGTGTGGTCGATGGCGGCGAGCAGGGGCCGTCGGACCAGGAAGCGTTCGTCGTAGAGCTCGTCCTCGAGGGATTCGGCGGCCTCGCCGGCGGCCCGGCCCGTGGCCTCGGCGGTGCGCAGGTGCAGGAGCTGGCGGGCGTAGTCCCACTCGTAGACGGCCTGGTTGACGTCGATGCCCTCGTAGCACTGGAGGCGCAGGAAGGGCCCACCGATCCAGTCGGCGAGGACCCGGGCCACCTCGGTCTTGCCGACACCCGGCTCGCCCTCCAACAAGAGAGGGCGACGCAGGCGCAGGGCCAGGAAGACGGCGGTGGCGAGACCCTCGTCGGGGAGGTAGTCGTGGGCCCGTAGGGCCGCGGCCACCTCGTCGACGCTCGTGACGGAACGGGGGTCGGCAGGCATCGGAGCCAGCCTAGGCACCGGCCCCGGTCTGCGCCGACCGTGCGGTCCGCGGCCGGGTCGCCCTCGTCCGCCGTCCCCGGGATCAGCGCAGGGCGTCGCGGGCGGCGTCGAGGCGGAAGCGGGCGTCGGCGAGCTCGGCGATGGGAGCGTGCCGACGGCGGGCCTCGTAGTGGCGGTTCCAGCTGCGGAGCAGCTC
>RFFY01000459.1 GCA_003697065.1 Actinomyces sp.
GTGGAGCTGATGGGACTCGAACCCACGACCCCCTGCTTGCAAAGCAGGTGCTCTAGCCAGCTGAGCTACAGCCCCGGAGGCCCTTCAGCCTAGGGGCCGGGGCGCCGGCACGGACCCCCGCCACGGACCCGGCGGCGGGGTCAGTGGGGGATCCAGGTCATCGTCGAGTAGCACATCTCGTCGCCGGTCCCCTCGGCCCACAGGACGTAGCGGGGCTCGTTGTTCGGGTTGACCGAGCGGTCCCAGGTGCACTCGATGCGCACCGTGTCGCCGGGGCCGATCTCGATGGGGTCGGCGAGGCGGTAGGTGAACTGCCACTCGAAGGACCACACCGGGATGTCCAACAGGACGGTCTCGTCGGGGGTGTCGGGGTTGAGGGTCATGCGAAAGGCCGAGCCGTACTCGTGCATGTGGCCGAGCACCCCGATCAGGGTGGCGGGCTGGGTGAGGGGATAGTCGCAGCTCGAGTGCGACACCCCGTCGGTGAACCCGGCGAAGTCCTCGACGCTCATGCCGCAGCGCTGCAGGAGGAAGTCCTCGATCCCGGCACCGAAGGCCCCGAACTGGTCGCGCACCTTCGCCTTCGACGCCGCCCGGTCGCACAGGGGTCCGGTCTGATCGGTCGAACACGGCAGCTCCGCCGGCGCCAGCAGCACGGCGCCGCCGAGACGCTGCATCCCGGCCGCCAGTTCGTCGGGGTCGGCGAACTCGAGCGCCATCTCGGAGTGGTCGAGGGGGGCCTCGTGGTCGTAGTGGTAGTGGATCTGGGTGACGAGGAAGTCGCCGGGGAACACCGGGATGCCGTAGCCGTCGGGGTAGGTGGTGGGTTGCTGGCCCGGAGCCCAGCCGAGGATCTGGGTGACGTCGCCCCGGATGCCCGACAGCCCGTAGCAGGTCCACCCGGGACCCTCGTCGGCGTCATCGAGGGCCCGGGCCCGGTCGATGGTCGAGGCCCGGGCCAGGAAGACGATGGCGTGGTGGACGACGTCGAGACGGTCGGGCCGGAACTCGAAGCCGGTGATGAAGGTGGGCTCGTCGATGGGGATGGCGTTGATCTGGCAGCGGTAGTCGTCGCTGACCGCCGGGTCGCCGGCGTAGGGGTCGCCGCTCACCACGACGTCGGGGTCGATGGTGATCAGCTGATCGCCGGTGGCTGTGACCGGGGTGTCGGCGGGGACGTCGAGGGGCCCTCCGGCGCGGGCCCAGGCCACCACGGTGTCGACCTCGTCGGGATCGAGACGCCACACGTCGCGGAAGGGCACCGACAGATCCGAGGCGGGCCACGGGGGCATGTAGCCACCACCGACGACGACGCCGAGACCGTCGGCCACCACGGCGGCGTCGGCCGCGGTGTCGAGGGTCCAGGTCGAGGCCCCCGCCCCGCCCGAGTTGTGGCAGGAGGCGCAGTTGGCCTCGAGGATCGGCAGCACATCATGGGCGAAGGACACCTCGCCCGACCCGGCGGCCACCTCGACGATCTCGTCGGCCGGTGGTGCCACGTCGAGGGCGTCGGCTCCGGGCAGGTCGGCCCGGCGGGTGTCGACGGCCACGAGCTCGAGGCGCAACAGGACCTCGTCGTCGGTGTGGACCAAACCGGCGATCCCGATGGGTCCGGCGTCGTAGGTGGACAACAGGACCGTGCCGCTCATCTCGATGGTGAGGGTGTCGCCGCGCCAGGTGGCGGTGCCCTCGAAGGTGGCGGGGGCGGTGATGTCCTTGACGGTGAGGTCCCCGGTGACGGTGAGCGGCACGACCTCACCCTCGGTCACGGCGCTGGGCAGGCCGGTGATCGTCGTGGGGGTGAAGGTGGCGAAGCGGTGGTGGCTCGACTCGAGGTAGTCGTGGCGGATGCGCTTGTCGCGCAGGGAGTTGTCGCTGCGCAGCATCTCGACGTTGACCACGATGTCACCGGCGTGGCTGCGGGTGGGATCGGCGGTGTCGACCACGATGTCGCCGGCCACCCCGCTGGTCGTGCCGACGGCGGTGCGTTCGGTGCCGACCAGGCGTTCGGTGATCTCGTAGCTGACCGACGAGCGCCCGGCGTCGATACGGAAGACGATCTGGTCGGGGGAGTCGGCCTCGAGGGTGGGGGCCTGGGGGACCTCGTCGACCACGTCGTCGTCCACGAAGTACCAGCGCCACAGGTCCTGGGTGACGAAGGCGCCGACCCCGACGACGGCCATGATCACCAGAGGCAGAACCAGCAGGAGCCGTCGGGGGCGACCGGAGTCGTCGGGGGTGGACGGGGCGTCGGTGTCGGGTTCGTGGGGGGCGGTCACCGCAGTTCCCTTCGGCGCAGGCGGCTCCCCGCTTGACGATCAGGGAGCGAGGGGTCGCCCGAAGGGTAGTTCGTCTCGCCAGGAAGACAAGAACGCCTCCGCTGCGTAGCAGGCACCGAGGAAGGCGCCCCGCTCGTGGGCGACGGCCTCGCGGACGCGCTCCGCCACCTCGTCGGCGACGCTGGCCGTCACGACATCGTCGTCGAGGTCGGGCTCGGCCCACGCCGCGATCGTCGAGCCGGCAAGGGAGAGGAAATCGGGTACGACGACGGCTCCTGCCCGGGAGAGGACCGCCAGAGCCCGGGCGGTCACGGGCAGACGGCCGCCGGGGACCAGGGCCGCCACCTCGAGACCGGCCGCCCGCTCGTGGTCGACGATGCCCATGCGGGAACCGGCGACGACGATGTCGGCGTCGCCGGCCCAGACGGCGTCAGCGTCGCTCGGCTCCCCCAAGGCCTCGCACCCGCCCTGGGGACCGTGGGCGGCGAACGCCTCGGTCACGGCGTCGGGATCGAAGCCGTCGGGTCGTCCGACGGTGGCGGTGGGGGTGGCCAGAGCGACGACCCGGCCCCCCCGCTCGACCACGGCGGCGACCAGGGCGGGGGTGCGGGCGTCGACACCCTCGATCGCCACGCCGCGCTGGTCCAAGCCGACGGCGGCGTCGGCCGCCGCGGCGATCGAGACGGCCTCGCACCGGTCGACGAAGCGGGGCTCGGGTCCCGCCAGGCGGGCCGTGGGCCGGGGGTCGGCGTCGGCGAGGGGCGCCAGGTCGGCCGCGGTCACCCCCTTGGCGGGGTCGGGCAGATAGGTCCCCGCTTCGACCAGAGGACGGATCTCGGCCACGAAGGCGGCGATGGCGGCCTCGCGCTCGTCGGCGGGCGCGCTGATCCCCGCCGACGCGCCCCCCCGGCGCATGCCCAGGGACGCGTAGGTGTAGGTCTGGGAGCGGGCGAGGTCCTTGGCGCCCCGCTGGAGGACCTTCTTGGCCCAGCGGACCGGACCCGAGGAGACCTCGGCGTCGTCGAGGTCGATGGCGACGAAGGCGGGGGCGTCGGTCAGCTTGTGGAGGCGCACCCGGTGATGCTGCCCGAGCCCCGGGCCCGGCGTCCACCGGGGGAGGCGTCACTCGGCGGGTCGGCGCACGACGACGAGGCGACCGTCGGCGACCGTCTCGTCGGTGGCAGTGAAGCCGCAGGAGAGGTACAGCTCGAGGGGTCCGGGGAAGGCGGTGGCGGGATCCGGGGGGTCGGGTCGGGCGTAGCCCTCGACGAGGCGCACGGCGGGATCGGCGGCGAGGTCGTCGACGGCGAACTCGAGGAGGCGCCGGGCGATCCCGCGGCCCCGCCAGGGCACGGCCACCGTGAAGCACAGGGTGCTGGCCACGCCGGCGTCGTCGCCGCGGGCGTGGATCGAGCGGGCACGATCCGAGGCGTTGAGCCAGCCCACGATCCGCCCCTCGGCGCGTGCCACGTAGGCGCGCATCTCGCCCGAGCCCAGACCGTCGGCCAGTTCGGCCCGGTTGTGGTACCAGGTGCGGTCACCCCACCGCTCGGCGGGGACATGGGGGAAGCGGCAGTAGCACATCGCCCACTCGGGCTTGTCGGCGAAC
>RFFY01000460.1 GCA_003697065.1 Actinomyces sp.
TACGACACCCGCATCAGCGGGGCGCTCTTCGCCGGGCCGGGCCGGCCCCTGTGGCTCGGCCGCTCCCGCCGCCTCGCCGATGCGGCCCAACGCATCGCCCTCGCCCTACGCGACGGCGGCTGCGTGGTCTGCGGGGCGCCCTTCGCCCACACCCACGCCCACCACGTCGAGCCCTACGCCGAGGGCGGGCGCACCGACATCGACCAGCTCGCCTCGTTGTGCGCCCACTGCCACACCCAGGTCCACACCGGCGCCATCCACCTGCGGAGACGCACCGACGGCACCTGGTACCCCCTCCGCACCGACCCCGGCGACAAGCCGATCGCGCCCGGTGGCGGCCGGGGCCGGCGGCGCCGAGGGCCGCCGACGACTGGCCTCGACCCGGGCGGGACGTCCCCTCAGGGTGTCGCCGTCATCCCTCCGTCGACGGGCACCACCGCGCCCGTGATCGCCGACGCCCCCGGCGAGCACAAGAAGGCGACCGCCGCCGCCACCTCGTCGGGCTCGACGAGGCGCCCGAGGGGGGCCTGATGGGCGACGAAGTCCTCGATCCCGATGCCGTAGGCGGCAGCCGAGGCCTCGAGCCCGGGTGTCCGGGTGGAGCCGGGCGCCACCGCGTTGGCAGTGACACCTGTGCCCGCCAGGTCGGCGGCGAGGGACCGCACGAGGCCCACGACACCGTGCTTGGCGGCGACATAGGCACCGAGGTGACGCAGGCCCAGACTCGCCGCGGCGCTGGCCACCGCCACCACCCGGCGCGGCCCGGGGGAGACGAGCACGTGGGGTACGGCGGCACGGACGGTGTGGAAGACCCCTCGCAGGCCCGTGTCCACCACCAGATCCCACTCGGTCGGGCCGAGCTCCCACAGGGGCCGCCCCCCGGCCACGACGGCCGCCGCCGCCACGACCGCGTCGAGGCGACCCCGGCGCCGGACGACCTCCGCGAAGACCTCGTCGAGGGCCGCCCCGTCGCGCACGTCGGCGACCACAGCCTCTCCGCCCGGGTCGTCGAGCCCGGCCACGACCGCCTCCAGGGTGGCGGTGGTGGGCCGGGGCCGCCCCGTGTCGGGGCCGGTCTCGCAGGCATCGAGGGCGACCACGTACCAGCCGTCGCGTGCCAGGGCGGCCGCGCAGGCCGCACCGATGCCGCGCGCCGCACCTGTCACCACCACGACCGGCGAGTCGGTCATGTCCCGAGACTCGCACACGCCGCGACCAGGGCGCCGATCGCCTCCTCGAGCAGCCGGCGGCCCTCGTCGGCCGACGCGCCCTGCGGGTCACCGAGCACACCGTTGGGCGAGACAGCCCGCACGCCGTCGCGGCGCAGACGGGGCCACAGATCCGGCAGGGGTGCGACGACGCCGGCCTCGAGGCGATCGAGGCGGACGGCGTCGGGCGCGAGGGCGAGCATGAGCGAGGTCTCGGTGCGGCCGGCGTGGGCGTCGCCCCCCGTGAACGTGGGCGTGTGGAGCACCACCGAGCGCCCCTCGGCCCGCAGAACGTCGACGGCGCGGGTGAGGGCTTCGACATTGCCCCCGTGGCCATTGCAGAACACCAGTCGGGGCGCCGTGACCGTCGCACTGCGTCCGAGCTCGACGGCGACCCCGGTCAGGGCGGCGCTGCCGATCGACAGGGTCCCGGGGAAGTCGGCGTGCTCGCCCGACGCGCCGATGGCCACAGCCGGAGCCACCA
>RFFY01000461.1 GCA_003697065.1 Actinomyces sp.
CAAGCGGGGTCTGGTGCCCACCCCGCCCACCCGGGTCGTCGTCAACCACCGCATCTGCGAGGGCTGCGGCGACTGCGGCGACGTGTCCAACTGCCTCTCGGTCCAGCCCGTCGACACCCCCCTGGGACGCAAGACCCGCATCGACCAAGCCACCTGCAACATCGATCTGTCGTGCCTGCAGGGGGACTGTCCCGCCTTCGTCACCGTCGAGGTCGACCCCGACCATCCGACCGCCGGCGACGGTCCCGCCGATCCCTCGTCCATCCCCGTCCCCGACCCCCCGCCCGTCGACCGCGACATCACCACCGTGCGCCTGGCCGGGATCGGGGGCACGGGCGTCGTGACCGCCGCCCAGGTGCTCGGTACCGCGGCCATGCTCGCCGGTCTCCACGTCGACGGTGTCGACCAGACGGGCCTGTCCCAGAAGGCCGGCCCCGTCGTCAGTGACGTCGTCATCACCCGTCCCGGCACCCCCCGCCCCTCGAACCTGCTGGGCCGCGGCACCGCCGACGTGCTGTGTGCCTTCGATCTGCTGGTCGCCGCCGACGACGCCGTGTCGGCGGTGGGTGATCCCGACCACACCCTCGTCGTCGCCTCCACCACCCCCACCCCCACCGGCGCCGAGGTCGTGCACCCCGACCGGCCCGGACCGTCGCCCGACGAGCTCCTCGCCCGCCTCGCCGACAGGTCCGCCTCGTGCACCGCCCTCGACGCCTCCCGCCTGGCCGAGGCGCTCACCGGAACCGCCGCCACCGCCAACATCCTCCTGCTCGGAGTCGCCGTGCAAAGCGGCGCCATCGGCGTCCCCCCGGGTGCCGTGCGCGACGCCCTCGAGCTGAACGGGGTGGCGGTGGAGGCCAACATCGCCGCCTTCGAGTGGGGGCGCCGTCACGTCGTCGACCCCGGGGTCGTGGCGGCCGCCGCCCGTGGGCGCGAGCCGGCCGCCCCCACCTTCACCCCGCCCCCACCGCCGCGTGCGGTGACGGCCCGTGTCGCCGAGATGGGCCTCGACGACGATCTGGCCCGCCTCGTGACCGGGCTCGCCGCCGACCTGGCCGCCTACCAGGACACCCGCTACGCCCTGCGCTACTGCGCCCTGGTCGCCCGGGCGGCGGGCACCGGCGACGCCGCCCTGGTCGAGACCGTCGCCCGCAACGCCCACCACCTCATGGCCTACAAGGACGAATACGAGGTGGCCCGTCTCCTCCTCCACGACGACGGCATGGCGCCGGCGTGGGCGCTGGCCGGCGGTCGACGGGGCCGCGTCCGCTGGCACCTGCATCCGCCCCTGCTGCGCCGCCTCGGGCTGGGCCGAAAGATCGCCGTCCCCGCCCGCACCGCCCCCCTGTTCCGCCTCCTGGCGGCCGGACGGCGCCTGCGGGGAACGCCCCTCGATCCCTTCGGGCGCGACCCGGTCCGGCGCCTCGAGCGGGCCCTGGTCGACGAGTACGAGGCGGCGGTCGCCCGGGTCGTCGAGCGTCTGGCGACGGCCACGCCCGCCGAGCGACCCGATCTCCTCGTCGCCGCCCGCGAGCTGGTCGGCCTGCCCGATGCGGTCCGGGGCTTCGAGGACCTCAAGGTCCGGCGGGCCACCGCCTACCGGGAACGCCTCGCCGACGCCCTGGCCCGCCTGGACGCCTGAGAACGCCGACCGGACCCCACCGGGCGGCCCCGCCGGTCAGGTGACCGCGGCCAGTTCGGCCCGGGCCGGAAGACGCCAGTCGATCGGCTCGCGCCCGGCCTCGACCAGGGCGGCGTTGGTGCGGCTGAAGGGACGGCTGCCGAAGAAGCCCCGATGGGCCGACAGG